>CAZJRA010000148.1:0-2501 GCA_964548335.1 uncultured Flavobacteriaceae bacterium
GTATTCCTGTATTCCGAAGAGAACCCTCTAGTTGTTTAGCTTGACGCAGCATACGCCCTTCTAAGTCATCTCCCTCTGATAAGTTTATAAGTTCATTTACTTTAACTAGATCATCTGCTCTAAACTTTGCTTTAAGTTCTTTTTCGTCCTTTCCTATAATCTTGTTAAGCTTAGACATATTAGGAATAAGCTTGGCTATACGATCTGCATCACCTAGGGGTAAGTCTAAAGCACGAGAGGTATCTCGTATAGAAGACTTTGCTGCCATCGTACCGTACGTAATAATTTGAGCTACTTGGTTAGCTCCATATTTATCAATCACATATTGCATGACCCGACCACGACCTTCATCATCAAAATCAATATCAATATCGGGCATACTTACACGATCTGGATTCAAGAATCTCTCAAAAAGTAAGTCATATTTAATAGGATCTATATTGGTAATCCACAGGCAGTATGCAACAACACTTCCCGCCGCAGAGCCACGCCCTGGGCCAACAGAAACATCCATATTACGTGCCTCTCGTATAAAGTCTTCTACAATCAAGAAATAACCTGGGTATCCTGTTTTTTCTATAACGTCAAGCTCAAAATCTAGACGTTCTATAATCTCCGGAGTAAGATCTCCATATCGCTTTTTAGCACCCTCGTACGTAAGATGTTTTAAATACGCGTTCTCTCCTCGTTTTCCTCCATCTGCTTTATCTTCTTCAAAGAGAAATTCTTTTGGAATATCAAATGCTGGAAGCAGTACGTCTCTTGCTAATTCAAACGGCTCAACTTTATCTACTACCTCCTGTACATTAATAATAGCCTCTGGCAGATCTTTAAAGAGTGTCTTCATTTCTTCTGAACTCTTAAAGTAATACTCTTCGTTAGGCAAGCCATAACGATATCCACGACCACGACCTTTTGGAGTCGCCACTTTCTCACCATCCTTTACACATAATAAAATATCGTGTGCTTCGGCATCTCCTTTATCGATATAAAATGTATTATTAGAAGCGAGTAGCTTGACATTATGCTTTCGCGAAAGCGTAACAAGCACTGGCATCACCCTATCTTCGTCTTCCTGACCATGGCGCATAAGCTCTACATAAAGATCATCACCAAACTGTTCTTTCCACCATACCAAAGCCTCTTCTGCCTGTTTTTCACCTACATTAAGCACTTTACTTGGCACTTCTCCGTAAAGATTCCCAGTAAGGACGATAATATCTTCTTTATAACGCTCTACAATAGTTCTATCGATACGTGGGATATAATAAAACCCATCTGTGTAGGCAATAGAAGCCATTTTTGCTAGATTATGATATCCATTTTTATTTTTGGCAAGCATCACTATTTGATACCCATTATCTTTTTGAGTTTTATTCGTATGATCTTGGCATACGTTAAACTCACATCCTATAATAGCCTTTATCTCTTTTCCTGCAGGAGTTTCTCCTTGAGCAATAAGCTCTTCATTCTTCGCTTGTAAGCCCTTATTATAATTCTTAACTGCCTTTACAAAATGAAAAGCGCCCATCATATTACCAGTATCTGTCATTGCCACTGCCTGCATATTATGCTTTGCAGTAGCGTCTACAAGATTTTTAATATTTGCTGTAGACTGTAATATAGAAAACTGTGTATGATTATGTAAATGTGCAAACTCTACTTGAGCTAATTGTGCTTCGTTATCTGCTATCTCAGTCTTTGATATAAACGGTGCTTCTGCTTTATTAAGTGAGACTCTAATCTTATCTGAAGCAGCCTTGAGATTAATATGACGCAGCCCTATAAACTCAATAGATTGTGGATTCTCTTGAGAAAAATTTTGGAAGTAATCGGGCTGTACGTCCAATTGCTCCAATGTAAACACCCTATTTCTAATTAACTCAAAGAAACAACGGGTAGTTGCTTCTACATCTGCAGTAGCATTATGCGCTTCTCCAAAACCCTCTCCAAACAATTGTTTATGTAACTCTGTAAGCGTAGGCAATTTAAACCTTCCTCCTCTACCTCCAGGTATCTGACATAACTGAGCTGTTGTTTCTGTACACGTATCTAAAACGGGTAACTCTTGTAAATCATTTCCTATGCTAAGCCTATGAAACTCAGCACCCATGATATTTACATCAAAACCTACATTTTGTCCTACTACAAATTTAGTTTTAGACAGCGCAATATTAAATTTTTCTAAAACCTCTTGTAATCCGACCCCATCACGATCTGCTAACTCTGTAGATATCCCATGAATACGCTCTGCATCATACGGAATATCGAAACCATCAGGTCTAATTAAATAATCCTGATGTTCAATGAGTCTACCCATTTCATCATGCAACTGCCAAGCGATTTGAATAGCTCTAGGCCAATTATCTGAATCTGTAATAGGTGCATTCCAGTTCTTAGGTAATCCAGTCGTTTCGGTATCAAAAATTAAGTACATCTGCTAGAAAAATTTAGAGAAAGAAATGTACGTAATTTTAGAGCTTACAAGGTATTTTATAGAA
>CAZJRA010000148.1:2601-4691 GCA_964548335.1 uncultured Flavobacteriaceae bacterium
AAATTTAGAGAAAGAAATGTACGTAATTTTAGAGCTTACAAGGTATTTTATAGAAGACTAGTTATTAACTTTTATGCACAAAAAAAGCGTCTTTAAAAAGACGCTTTTTAATAAAATATTTTAAAGAAAGTTTAATAAGATACAGAAAACTCTCCATCTGTTATCATAAACTCACTTCCTACAGTATCAAAAACAAAACTACCTGATACCCTACGGTCTACTGTATCATTAGAATCTATGACCAATGTACCTTCCATTCCATTAAAAACTCCATCAGGCGGCAATGTATAAAATGCAGAATAAATACCACCTATTGTAATATCATAAGTACCTGGCTCAACGTCTTCTGGCATAGAAAGCGACATCCCTTGATCAGCACCATTAAAGGTGCTTATTAGAATAGCTCCTGAGGCAAGAGGCATAATACTTGTAGGCACATAAACATCGCCATTTACACGAGCTGTAAAGCTATTTTCTTCTGGCTCCTGATCTCCTTGGTTTTGATTAGGTAAGTTACTATCTCCAAATTCATTTAAAATAGGTACGGTATAAATAAATCCTCTACTAAAAGTAATTGTATCTGTCTCATTTTCTGTAAGTGCGATAAATCGTAAGGTACCAGTTACAGTATTATCATCATTAATCTCTAAACTAACTTCTCCAGAAGCTCTATCACTATTGGTTGTAAAGACAGTACCATCTTCATCAATATAACTCGCTACATTTCCTGAAGCAGCTCCTTCTCCTAGTCCTGCGGTTACTGTCGTAACATCTAATCCAGATACAACTACTTGAACTTCTCCAGATCCATTTTGACCACGTACAGCAATACTCCCATCAGCATTAATGACAGCTGAATTATTATTTCCTCTAAAAAAATCGGTATCTACAAGTCCTTGAAAAGCAGAACTATTATCGCGAATGTCATTATTACATGAACCTAATAAAAGGCTACCTAGTAAAAGTATAATTAGATATTTCATTGTTAATCAGTTATTTTTTATGACACAAATGTACTGAAAAACTAAATAACCTCCGTATTTAAGACAAAAATTACATATCTTCGCACCCTTATTTAACGGAGGTCGGGTACCTCAAAAATTAACTTAGTATGTCAGTTAAAATTAGATTACAAAGACACGGTAAAAAAGGAAAACCTTTTTACTGGATCGTAGCGGCAGATGCACGCTCAAAAAGAGATGGTAGATTTCTTGAAAAATTAGGAACTTATAATCCTAACACAAATCCTGCACAAGTAGACTTAGATGTAGACGGGTCTGTAAAGTGGTTACAAAATGGAGCTCAACCTACAGAAACGGCAAAGCGTTTATTATCTTACAAAGGAGCGATGCTTAAAAACCACCTTATGGGAGGAGTACGTAAAGGAGCTCTTACAGAAGAGCAAGCAGAAGATAAATTTGCTGCTTGGTCAGAAGAAAAAGCAGCTAAAATAGCTGCAAAACAAGGAGATCTTTCTAAATCTCAAGAGAAAGCTAAAGCAGAAGCACTTAAAGCTGAGAAGGCGGTAAACGACGCTCGTATAGCTGCAGCTCAACCAGCTCCAGAAGTAGTAGCAGACTCAGAAGACGCTCCAGGAGCAGAAGCTAAAGCTGCTTCAGACTCAGAAGAGTAAAAAAATTCTAACGATGACTAAAGAAGAATGTTTCTATTTAGGTAAAATCGTTAGGAAATATAGTTTTAAAGGGGAGTTACTAGCAAAACTAGACACAGACGAACCTGAACTTTATACAGAAATGGAATCAGTATTTGTAGACTTTGGTCGCAATCTGGTTCCATTTTTTATTGATAGATCTCAACTACACAAATCCACATTACTTCGCATAAAATTTGAAGATGTAGATACCGAAGAGGATGCAGAAGATCTTATAGGTGCAGCCATATATTTACCTCTAGATTTACTTCCAGACTTAGAAGGTGATAAATTTTACTATCACGAGATTATAGGATTTACCGCAGTAGATGAAGCTTTTGGAGAAATAGGCACAATCACAGGAATTAACGATACAACAGCACAAGCAATCTTTGAGATAGATCGTGAAGGAAAGCAAGTATTGATCCCTATGATAGAT
>CAZJRA010000149.1:0-4658 GCA_964548335.1 uncultured Flavobacteriaceae bacterium
GGAGTAGCCTTAGATATGGCTAGGTATCGCAATACCCAAGTAAAAGATGTAGTGTATAATTTGTCTTTTACAATTCCAGAGAAAAAGGAAACACCAATTGCTTCTCAATTACTTTTAGAAACAACAATTAATGATTTGACCCATCCGTTGTATTTAGATTTTAAAGAAGAATCTAGTGCGCTTCAAACACTTCAAGTAAATGGAAAAGAGGTTACTATTGTACACGAAAAGGAACACCTCATTATCCCTATAGAAGCATTACAATTAGGAAAAAATACTATTGATATTGCATTTATAGCAGGGGAATTGTCATTAAATCGTAATAATGATTATCTCTATACTCTTTTAGTTCCAGATCGTGCTAGAACCGTTTTTCCTTGCTTTGATCAACCTAATATAAAAGCAAGTTATGTGGTACATATTATAGCTCCTAAAGATTGGGAAGTGCTTTGTGGTGCACCATTAGCATCTACAGAAACAAAAGGAGATACTACTACTTATCAATTTGAGCCTTCAGATAAAATGAGTACTTATCTGTTTTCTTTTGTAGCTGGACAATTTAAAAAAGTAGCTTCTCAAAATACTGAACGAGCAATGAATATGCTATACAGAGAAACTAATAAAGAAAAAATAGAAGCGAGTATCACACCTATTTTTCAATTACATCAATCTTCATTGGACTTTTTAGAAGGCTATACTCAATATGATTTTCCTTTTAAAAAGTTTGATTTTGCTGCTATTCCTGGATTTCAATATGGAGGAATGGAACATACAGGAGCGATACAATACAGAGAATCTAAATTATTTTTAGACAACACAGCAACACGCACTCAAGAATTATCTAGAGCCAAACTCATTGCTCACGAAACAGCACATATGTGGTTTGGAAACTTAGTAACCATGCAATGGTTTAATGATGTATGGATGAAAGAAGTATTTGCCAATTTTATGGCAGATAAGATTGTAAACCCTGTTTTTACAGATATCAATCATGACTTACAATTTTTAACTTCTCATTATCGAAAAGCTTATAGAGTAGATCGCACAAAAGGAACTAATCCTATTCGTCAGGATTTAGATAACCTAAAGAATGCAGGGTCTCTGTATGGAAGTATTATTTATAATAAAGCTCCTATTATGATGCGTCAGTTAGAACTATCATTAGGAGAAGCAAAATTTAAAGAAGGTATTAGTGAGTATATTGCTACCTATGCTAACGGTAATGCAGATTGGGGTGGTTTGGTAACTATTCTTGATACTAAGACAGATCTCGATTTAAAAAAATGGAGTGATGTATGGGTGAACTCTTCAGGAAGACCTGTATTTTCTGCAGATGTTCAATATGATGAAAACAATAAAATAAAACAATATACCTTAACACAAACTGCCGAAGATGGATCAGATAACTATTGGCCACAGTCATTTGATGTTAGTTTAGTATATAAAGATAGTATAAAGACTATTCCAATAGTAAGTGATGCAAAGCAAATAGAGATTTCTCAAGCCTTAGGAGCTCCTAAACCATTGTATGTATTGTATAACAGTAATGGATATGGGTATGGTGTATTTCCTACAAATGAAGTAGCTATAAATCAAATAAATACTATAAAAGATGAAGTTTCTAGGGCACATGCATATCTTAATGCTTATGAAAATACACTTAATGGCACCATCTTAAATACAGTAGCTTTTAAAAGCCTTATTAAGGGAATTAAAACAGAATCTAATGAATTAATTCTTGGTATGATTACAGGACAAGCTTCTGGTTTATACTGGAGTTCTTTTACAGAGAAAGAACGTATTGCTCATCAAACAGATTTAGAAACCACAATTTATAATAGACTCAAACAATCGGAGACTAAGAGTATTAAAAAGACCTTGTTTAATACCTACAAATCTATTGCACATTCAGAAACAGGAATTGAGACCTTATATCGTATTTGGAATAAAGAAGAAACTATAGAAAATCTGATTTTAAATAAAGATAATTATACGGGTTTAGCACAAACATTAGCATTGTACGGTCATAAGGATGCTAAAGAGATTTTGGCGAAAGCCAAATCTGCATTAACCAATCCAGATAAGAAACAACGTTTTGAGTTTTTAGAACCTGCACTAAGTACTGACTCAGAAGTACGAACTGCCTATTTTGAGTCATTTAAAGATGCTAAGAACCGAGAAAAAGAAAGTTGGGTACAAGGTGCTTGTTCCTATATACATCATCCATTACACCAAAAGGAAAGTATTAAAAACGTGCATTTAAGTTTAGAACTGTTAGAAGAGATCCAACAGACAGGAGATATCTTTTTTCCATTAGGTTGGTTAAATAGCACGATAGGTAGATATACTTCTAAAGAAGCACATGCTATCGTACAAGCCTATATAGGTTCACATCCAGATCTTGATCCAAACTTAATGAGAAAGTTACTACAAGCTACAGATAATCTGAATAGGAGAAATAATTTTTAAAAATTAAACCGTTCTTTTTTGATATAGTATATAGTTGGAATGGTAATTGTAAATAGAGTTTCAAATATCTTTAGATAAAATAATATGAAGTTAGTTAACACCCTAGTCCTGTTATGTATCGTTGCAACGAGTTTTGCACAAAAATCAATTACTAAAAATATAGGAGACTTTACAGAGATTAAAGTATATGACCGCATTGTAGTTAACTTAATTAAGTCTAATAATGATAAGGTAGTTATCTCTGGTGAAGATGCTACTCAAGTACAAATCATTAATAAAGATGGTAAACTAAAAGTAAGAATGGAGTTGGGTCTTATTTTTGACGGTAATAAAACGGTTGTAGATGTATATTATAATAATCTTGAAATTATAGATGGAAATGAAGGTGCAGAAATTACAGGAAAACTAATAGAGCAAGATGAGATCGCTATAAAAATGCAAGAAGGTGCACGTATTAATGCACATCTAAAAGTGCGTGAAGCGCATTTTAAAGCGATTACAGGAGGTATTATAGAAGCAAAGGGTATTGCACAACAACAAGAAGTTATTATAAATACAGGAGGCTCTTTTAATGGACGTGATTTTAAAACAGAACGCGCGACTATTTCTGTACAAGCAGGAGGGGAGGCTGAGGTTTTTGCTTCAAAAAAAGTAGATGTAACTGTGCGTGCAGGCGGTAATGTAACCGTTTATGGTAAACCAGAAGATGTAAAGCGTAAGCGTACTTTAGGAGGTCGTATTACTATTCTATAAATTATAGTTATTACCCAGAGATAAAAAAGGATGCTAGATATTTAGCATCCTTTCTTTTTTTGAAATGCTTTTACCTAACTTTGTCTAAATTCTTGCCCTTTTATGTTTCAAGATGTTTCTACAGCCATACCTCTTGGTTTTTTTCTTTCCTTTTTAATTGGGCCTGTTTTCTTTGTATTACTTGAGACAGCCGCCACTAAAGGTTTTAGAGCAGCAGTAAGCTTTAATATTGGGGTAGTAATAGCAGATATTACATTTATTGGGATAGCGTATTTAAGTAGTTACCAACTCTTAGAAAATCTCAGCAATCAACCAGGGTTATATGTTTTTGGAGGTGCTATACTCATTGTTTATGGCTTGTCTATGTATCTTAAAAAGCCTACTAAAGAAATGCTTGACCCACAGGTACAGGTTAAAAAATACAGCTACTTAAGCTTATTTTTTAAAGGCTTCTTACTTAACTTTATTAATATAGGCGTGCTAGCTTTTTGGTTAATAGCAATCATTACAGTAAGTGCAACGGTAAACAATGATCCTAATAGATTAATTGTCTTTTTTGGGAGTATGATAAGTGCTTATTTTATTACAGATTTAGGAAAAATTATTTTGGCAAAGCAACTTAAGATGTTCTTGACTCCTAGACGTATTTTTAAAGTAAAAAAGTTACTAGGTTTTCTTCTAGTATTATGCGGTATTATTTTAATCACCAAAGGTTTTCTTCCTAATGATCCTTTAGACCTTAAGAAGGGTATAGAGCGTATTGAGAATATGTAGTTTATTATTCTCGTAAAATCTTTTCCATTTTACGCCCTTTTGCAAGTTCATCAATTAATTTTTCCATACGCCTACATTGTTTGTATACTTCAAACTCGTCTTCTATTTCTTCTATTCGATACCCACAAACTACTCCTTTAACCATATGTGCATTGGGGTGTATTTTAGCTTTTTCAAAAAAGGTTCTAAAAGTCACTTTCTCGTCTATAAGTGTTTGTAGTTGTTTTTTATCAAAACCGGTCAACCACTCTATCACTTGATTAAGCTCCCCCTTTGTTCTCCCTTTTTTTTCTAATCTATTTAAATAAAGAGGATAAACAGTAGCAAATATCATCTTGGCTACTTTTTCATTTTTTTCAGGTGTAACTTTCATTTTACTTAATTATTTCTTTTTCATTTCAAGAGTGAATAAAGATTCTATATTGAAGAAAACTTTGCCATCTGTATTTGAAATTTTAATAGGAAATACCAATTTCATTAAACATTTTTTTCAATTCGTTAAATTCAGCTTGAGTTTCCAATTCGGATAGTTCACGTTTTTTTCCATTTAATAATTTTATTGAAAATCTACTTCGTCCAAGAATCGATTTTTCTTCCAATCCGCTAATTTCAGCAATAGATATTTTTTCTTTCGTTGTTCTTTTAAAAATATATTGATAAAG
>CAZJRA010000150.1:0-4652 GCA_964548335.1 uncultured Flavobacteriaceae bacterium
GAAAAATAGGTCCCTCCATTACGTGTAATCGCCTCAAACTCTATCTCTGTAGCTGGACAAGAAAACACAGGTACTGCAGGATTTGTTGACTGAGGAGCTGCAGATACACTAACTGCACATTGTGGTTGCCCACACCCAATCATAAACCCTCTATGTACTGATGCTCCAGTCATGGGATCAGCGTCATTTGTCAACAATTGACAGTCAGCTAATTGCTCAAATGGAGATGTTGATCCATCTAACGGTGAACCTAATGGAGGAGAAGAAGCATACACGCCACCTCCAGAAACTTCACACGACTGTCCGTACCCTGCTAAAGCAGTAAATACCAACAAAAGAGCTGTAACTAATACATGTTTTTTTATAGAGACAAGCTTATTTGCTGTAATCATCTTTTTAATTAACATTGAATTCGTAATACTATTTTTCATAAATAATCAACTTATAAATAATGTACAGGTTCTTTTACTCAAAGAGCCTAATCTGGTCAAAAATATTGTTAATAAAATTAACAAAAAAATGTTTAATACAATTTAAACCACACATCGACTAAATGCATTTTTGAGCTGACAAAGCGCGTATACTATTGATTTTTTGTAATTTAATTTTTTGTCTAACAATTTACACACTTACCACTTAACAGCAACTCTAAGAAAGTTCTTAACAATTTAGGGAAGAAATCCTTTAACCCACCTTACTCTTATTAATCTAAATAAACGAGAATTATTTGTGAAGCGTTTGATTTGCGTGCCTGCTAGTATACAGGTTCTTTAACGCTATAAAAACAAAAAGCCGAAACGTATGTTTCGGCTTTTGCTTGAAGTACTCGAGATCTATCTGGCTACTACGTAGCAGCTAGACAGGCGGGACTTATTTGTCTATAAAATTTTTATAGATCCATCTTTTTCCTGATCTTGATTTGAGGTATTTTTCGCGTAAGCGGGCACTTCGAGCATCTGGTTGTGTTTCTGTATGCAGTACGATAAAAGGTCTATATGCTTTGGTAGATTGTACTCCTCCATTTTGATGACGTTGTAGGCGAGTTTTAAATTCTGAACTCATTCCTACATACACCCATTTACGAGCAATGCTTTTTAGTATATATATTGTGTACATAGTTTTTAAACAAAAAAGGCTTCCAATTGGAAGCCTTTTGTACTCGAGATCTATCTGGCTACTACGTAGCAGCTAGACAGGCGGGACTTATTTGTCTATAAAATTTTTATAGATCCATCTTTTTCCTGATCTTGATTTGAGGTATTTTTCGCGTAAGCGGGCACTTCGAGCATCTGGTTGTGTTTCTGTATGCAGTACGATAAAAGGTCTATATGCTTTGGTAGATTGTACTCCTCCATTTTGATGACGTTGTAGGCGAGTTTTAAATTCTGAACTCATTCCTACATACACCCATTTACGAGCAATGCTTTTTAGTATATATATTGTGTACATAGTTTTTAAACAAAAAAGGCTTCCAATTGGAAGCCTTTTGTACTCGAGACGGGACTTGAACCCGTACGTCCTAATGGACATTGGATTTTAAGTCCAACGTGTCTACCAATTCCACCACTCGAGCATTTTCCTATACAGGAAAAAAAATTGGTATATTTTTAAATCATAGAGCGAAAGACGGGATTCGAACCCGCGACCCTCACCTTGGCAAGGTGATGCTCTACCCCTGAGCTACTTTCGCATTCAGTTATTTTATTTAAAAGAACTACACTGTTACTCACAGCGGATGCAAATTTAAGACTTTTCTTCTTTTTACAAAGGTTTTTTGTATGATTTTTTAAGAAGTTGCCGTTCCCTTTTTCTTAACAAGCATCCTTTTTATTTCATTAAGCTTCATAAGTGCCTCTACAGGAGTAAGTGTATCTATATCTGTATTCAATATTTCTTCTTTAATCCCTTCTAATAAAGGGTCGTCTAGATTAAAAAAACTAAGCTGCATCTCATCCTCTGCACTCTCTTTAATAGTATCTAGTAACTCTTCACTCTTATGTGATTTCTCTAACTTTTCCATCATCTTGGTAGCACGACGCACGACTTGCTGTGGCATTCCTGCCATTTTTGCCACGTGTATCCCAAAACTGTGCGCACTCCCTCCTGGAATTAATTTACGTAAAAACAACACATTGTCTTTTAACTCCTTTACAGATACATTGTGGTTTTTAATACGCCCAAAAGTTTCACTCATCTCATTAAGTTCATGATAATGGGTTGCAAAAAGTGTTTTAGGCCTCCCTGGATGCTCGTGTAAAAACTCACTGATTGCCCACGCAATACTAATCCCATCATAGGTACTTGTGCCACGCCCTATCTCATCTAGCAGTACAAGACTACGGTCACTCAGGTTATTAAGGATACTCGCTGTCTCATTCATCTCTACCATAAAGGTACTTTCGCCCATAGAGATATTATCGCTCGCACCTACTCGTGTAAAAATCTTATCTACGAGCCCTAGCCTTGCTTCTTTTGCAGGCACAAAACTCCCCATCTGGGCAAGTAATACAATAAGCGCTGTTTGCCTAAGTATCGCACTTTTACCGGACATATTAGGCCCTGTAATCATAATCATTTGCTGGGTATCTCTGTCTAAAAAAACATCGTTTGCCACATAGGTCTCTCCTAGCGGTAATTGTTTTTCAATAACAGGGTGACGCCCTTCCTTAATATCTAAAGCATAAGACTCATCTAGCTCTGGACGGCAATAATGGTTTTCTTGTGCTAGTTGCGCAAAAGAACTCAAACAGTCTAACTGCGCTATAAGGGCTGCATTAGCCTGAACCTGTGGTATAAACTGATGCATCCATTGTACAAGCTCGCCATACAACTGTTGCTCTATCCCTAGTATGCGCTCTTCTGCCCCTAAAATTTTTGCTTCGTACTCCTTGAGCTCTTCTGTAATATAGCGCTCTGCACTTACAAGGGTTTGTTTTCTAATCCACTCTGGTGGCACCTTATCTTTATGCGTATTACGCACCTCTATATAGTACCCAAAAACATTATTAGACGCAATTTTAAGGCTTGTAATTCCTGTACGTTCGGTCTCTCTAGCCAGCATTTCCTCTAGGTAATCTTTACCTCCTTGTGACAACGCACGCAACTCATCTAGTTCTTTATGAAAGCCTGTGGCTATTGTCCCTCCCTTACCTACAGCTACAGGCGCCTCTTCCTGTAAGGTTTCTTTTATCTTAGACCGCAACAACTCACACTCATTAAGTCGCGCAGCCATTTCTTGCAGTGCAGGGTTTGCTGCACTTTGAGCAAGGGCTTTAATAGGTATCATTGCTTCTAGCGAATTCTTAAGTTGTATCACCTCACGCGGACTCACCTTGCCCGTTGCCACCTTACTTATTAATCGCTCTACATCACCTATACGCTTAATATTATGGCGCATTTTTTCAAAAACCTCAGCATTTTCTATAAAAAAGGCAACTACTTCGTGCCTGTTTTGTATCTGTTGTAAATCTTTAAGAGGGAGCGCGAGCCATCTCTTTAGGAGCCTTCCCCCCATAGGAGATAAGGTCTTATCTATAATATCTAATAGCGTTATTGCTTTTGCGAAAGCGCTCTGGTATAACTCTAAATTGCGTATCGTAAATCTATCCATCCACACGTAGGCATCTTCTGCAATACGCGTAATACGTGTGATGTGCTGTAACTTATTGTGTTGTGTTTCTCCTAGATAATGAAGTACTGCCCCTGCCGAAATAAGACCATCTTCAAGATGCTCTACTCCAAAACCTTTAAGAGATACCGTATTAAAATGTTTGAGAAGGGACTCTGTTGCATAGTCCACCTGATACACCCAATCTTCTAAGAAAAAAGTATGAAAATCGTTTCCGAAGTTTTCAAAAAATTGCTTTTTCTGCTTTTTAGAAATCAATAATTCGCTAGGTGCAAAATTTTGTAATAACTTATCTATATAACCCGCATCGCCTTGTGCCGTGAGATACTCTCCTGTAGACACATCTAGAAAAGAAACCCCTATGCTTTTAGCCCCGATATAAACCGCTCCTAAAAAGTTATTACTCTTTACCGTTAAGATATCATCATTAAGAGCTACCCCTGGTGTAACCAACTCTGTCACACCTCTTTTTACAATTTTTTTAGTTTGTTTAGGGTCTTCTAGTTGGTCACATATTGCTACCCTACAACCTGCTTTTACGAGCTTAGGTAAATAGGTGTTTAAAGAATGATGAGGAAAGCCTGCAAGGGCTATTTTCTCTCCACCATTATTACGATTAGTCAAGGTAATATTGAGAATTTGTGCTGCTTTTACGGCATCATCTCCAAAAGTTTCATAAAAGTCTCCTACCCTAAAAAGAAGCATCGCATCTGGATACTTATTCTTAATCGTATTGTACTGTTGCATTAAAGGAGTTACCTTTTTGACTGCTTTTTTTGCCATAATGCAAGGTACTTTTTTTGAAAAAAATTAAACCTGACACGCTCAATAGAGTTATCACCAATTAGTGAGTAGTTTTTAACTATTATACAGTAATAATTAAAATAAGAGGTTTTAAGAGCGATTTAATTACACCAACTACAAAGTGTGTGGAAAATAAAATAAAATAAAAATACGCTCGTCTATAGAGGTCAAAAAATAGTTTTGTATAAATTATATTTATAAATATACTTCAATTTATAAA
>CAZJRA010000151.1:0-4646 GCA_964548335.1 uncultured Flavobacteriaceae bacterium
GTAATAAGAAAGGATTAAAGATTCTTTTATAAGATTAATTACTTTAAGGTATTCTATATATAATTACCCTTATAGAACGGACTGATATTTCATTTATATTGACTATATTGTTCCATAATTCTCTTCTATATAAATGAACGAAAACACGATAAGTATAATTGAAAGCAAGCTAAAACTAGCGACCGCTAAAAGTGAGTTTAAAAGGGTTCAATTATTTATTATAGCCTTATTGGCGGGGCTTATCATAATGTCTATTAATTTCTTTGTCGTAACAGGAACGACTAGTTTCTTTAATAACGAGAATACAAAATACTACATCATGTTATGGTTTTTTAGCTTTCTAAGCTATGAAGTGATAGGCTACTTTGTAATTAAAAGATATTTAAAGAAAGAAGTTGATGTCCCTTATTTTTTAAAACTAGGAAATCTTACTATTGAAGCGCTATTTCCTAGTTTCTTGCTTTTTTTACTTTGTTATCTAGAAGGAACAGTAATGTTTCTAGATTCTCCTTTAATGTTCTTCTATTTTATATTAATCGTACTCTCTGCGCTCAATATGGATATCAAACAAAGCCTAATCACAGGCTTAGTTTCTACCTTTGGGTATTATTTTGTAACAGTATGGGCAATACGCACTTTTGATAATAGCAATCAAGACTTATATTTTCCTCCCATACTTTACGAAGCACGTAGTGTATTTATGTTAATTGCCGCACTAGGAGCTGTTTTTGTTGCTAGAGAAATAAAAAACAGGGTGAGTCAACTATCACAAACGATGACGCAAAAAAACAAAATACAATCCCTTTTTGGTCAGCAAGTATCTCAAAAAGTAGTACAAACTCTATTAACCGATAATGAGTCTTCAAAAAAAAGAGAAGTATCAGTATTATTTCTGGATATAAGAAATTTTAGTTCGTTTGCAGAACGTAATAATCCACAGGAAGTAATTCAATTCCAAAATGCAATATTTAGTCCTATTATAGATATTATTGATGACCACAATGGCATTACAAATCAGATATTAGGTGATGGCGTAATGGCTACTTTTGGAGCTCCTATAAAAGATGAGAAACACGCAGAAAATGCATTAAAAGCAGGCTTAGCCATTTTAGAAGAGGTAAAAAGATTAGGCGACACTAAGGTTATTCAAGAAACACGTATAGGCATAGGTATCCATACTGGTAAAGTTGTAATGGGGAATATAGGAAACGAAATACGAAAACAATTCTCCATAAGTGGAACCACTGTAATTATTGCTGCTAGACTAGAGCAATTAAACAAAGAGCACAACTCACAGTTTCTTATCTCTCAAGAGTTTTATGACCAAGTAGATAAGACACAACACTCGTTTGAAGTATTAGATGATTTACAATTGAAGAATATAAACCGTAAAGTAAAGGTATATAAGGTTGCTTAGAATCAGTTATATTAAAAGAATACGCACTTCCTTTCTACTCAATAAGCTTTTGTACTTTTAGAAAGTGAAATTAGTTCAAGGATTTACAAATACACAGCCGCTTTGGAGAGGTACGCAGTTTGGCATACCACAATTTAGATTGCCTTCTATAGATTTAAGGACCTTCACTCCTACTCCTATACCTACAAAATTACGTTTAGGACATCAAGTAGAACAGGTATTTTTACAACTTTTAGAATCCCATCCTGATTATACCATTCTTGCTCATAGTCTTCAAATAAAGAGAAATAAGCAAACCATAGGGGAATTGGATTTTCTCGTTCGCTATAAAGAACAACTGTATCATATTGAGCTTAGCTGTAAGTTTTATCTAATAGACCCAAGTATTACTGAATCGATACACCGTTTAGTAGGCCCTAATCGAAGTGATGCTTTTTTTAAAAAGATAGAAAAGACGCAACAAAAGCAATTACCCTTATTGTATAGCGAAGAATGTTTACAACAACTACATGCGCTTGATATAGACCCTTCCCAAATTAAACAAGAAGTCTGTTTTTTAGCTCGTTTATATGCCCCTATCAAAGGAACACTTCCAAGTATAGAACCTCTTAACAAACAATGTATAACAGGTATTTGGGTGCCTATGAGTCATTTTAGTAACGGAGCATCTTTAGGCTGGAATCAAAGTATGTATTACATCCCCATTAAGTCTGAATGGTTATATGAACCTCACGAAGAGGTCACCTGGTTATCGTATGATAACACGGTACAGCTTGTACAAACAAGTCTTCTCAATAAGAAATCACCTATGCTATGGCGTAAAACACCTGATGGATTATTAGATACTCTTTTTGTGGTATGGTGGTAAGAGATAGTAAGCTATCGCTTTTCTAGTATTTTAACCACATCATCCAATGAAAATCCTTTAGCACGTAATAATACGAGATAGTGAAACAAGAGGTCTGCGCTCTCGTTTAAGAAAAGGCTATCATCATTATCCTTTGCTTCTATAACGACTTCTACAGCTTCCTCACCTACTTTTTGAGCTACTTTATTAATCCCTTCACGATATAAAGAGGCTACGTAAGATTTTGAGTTCTCTTTATCGTTCCAACGGTTTTCAATAACACCTTCTAATTCGGTTAAGAAACCAAAATGAGCGCGATTTTCTTCCCCCCAACAAGTATCTGTCCCTGTATGACATGTAGGACCTACTGGATTTACTTTTATTAGTAAAGAATCATTATCGCAATCTACAGCAGCATCTACAAAGTGTAATACATTACCGCTTTCTTCGCCTTTAGTCCATAGGCGTTGCTTAGAGCGACTATAAAACGTAACTTGTTTAGTGTCTAGCGTTTTTTGATAGGATTCTTCATTCATAAAACCTAACATCAGTACGTTTTTAGAACGCACATCTTGAATTACAGCAGGAACAAGCCCGTCAGCATATTTTTTAAAATCTATTTTCATCTTTATGTTCTTACTTTAATTCCTTGTTTTTTTAAATCATTTTTAAGTTCAGGAATTGGTATTTCTCCAAAATGAAATACACTAGCTGCCAAGGCAGCATCTGCTTTTCCTTCTATAAACGCTTCCGCGAAATGTTCTTTATTACCTGCTCCACCACTTGCAATAATAGGAATATTTAAAGACTCTGAAAGTCTTGCCAAAGCTTCATTTGCAAAACCGTCTTTTGTTCCATCATTATCCATAGAGGTAAAAAGGATTTCTCCTGCACCTCTTTCTTCTACTTCTTTAGCCCAATCAAATAGGTTTAACTCTGTAGGTACTTTACCCCCTACTAGATGCACAATCCATTGTCCCTCTATAAACTTAGCATCTATAGCAACAACAATGCATTGAGAACCAAATTTTGCTGCTAGTTCATTAATTAACTCAGGACGTTTTACAGCACTTGAGTTAATAGAAACCTTATCTGCTCCGTTTTGTAATAATATATCTACATCTTCTATAGACGATATTCCTCCTCCTACTGTAAAAGGAATGTTTACTTGTGATGCTACTCGTAGCACAAGGTCTGAAAGTGTCTTACGACGCTCCTCTGTAGCAGATATATCTAGAAAAACTAACTCATCTGCTCCTGTCTCACTATATACTTTAGCAAGTTCTACAGGGTCTCCTGCATCGCGTAAGTTTACAAAGTTTGTTCCCTTAACCGTGCGGCCATCTTTAATATCTAAACAGGGTATTATTCGTTTTGTTATCATTCTTTAAAATCTTCTGTCCAAGTCGTACTGTATCACTTAACAGTTTACTTGATTCTCTACTTAGTTGCCGTTTATTATAAAGTTTTCTAGCTCTTTAAGAGTGATTCTGTTTTCATAAATAGCCTTACCTATAATCGTTCCCTCACAACCTAATGCAGCAAGTTTAGGAAGTTCTGAAAAGGTAGAAATCCCTCCAGAAGCAATCAGCTTAACTCCTCTGTCACTAGTAGCTTGTGTACTTTTTAAAATCTCTTCGTATAAGTCAAAACTAGGACCTTCTAACATCCCGTCTTTACTAATATCTGTACAAATCACATACTGCACGCCTTCTTTTTGGTAAGCATCTATAAACTCTACCACGTCATCATCACTCTCTTCTAACCATCCTGAAATGGCTATTTTACGATTGTGTGCGTCTGCTCCTAGTATGATTTTATCGCTTCCGTAATTTGATAACCAACTTTTAAATCTATCTGCATCCTTTACAGCAATACTCCCGCCTGTGATTTGAGATGCACCACTCTCAAAAGCAATACGCAAGTCTTGGTCTGTTTTTAATCCGCCACCAAAATCTACTTTTAAGCTCGTTTTAGTTGCTATCTGCTCCAATATCTTATGATTAACGATATGCTTGCTCTTAGCCCCATCTAAGTCTACCTCGTGGATATATTTTATGCCGTGTGCCTCAAAGTTTTTGGCAACCTCTAACGGATTTTCATTATAAATCTTTTTTGTGTCGTAATCACCCTTGCTTAGGCGTACACATTTTCCGTCTATAATATCTATGGCTGGGATTATTCTCATTATTGTATCGCTATCGTTTTTAAAATTGAGCCTGTACAGCTCATTATTACATTTCTAGGAAATTCTTTAAAATTTGCTCTCCTACAGCACTTGACTTTTCTGGGTGAAATTGCGTTCCGTAAAAATTATCTTTGGCTAAAGCCGCACTATAATCAACTCCATAGGTAGTAGTTGCTATGGTTTGTAATGTGCTA
>CAZJRA010000152.1:0-4611 GCA_964548335.1 uncultured Flavobacteriaceae bacterium
TCTTTGGGCTACCTCTAAAGCAAGCCAAAAGACGATAGCCATTTGTGAAGCTACATTTAGATAAAAAGAAGACTAACTCATACAAGAGGTGTTAAAAATGCTTTCGCGCCTGCCTGTCTAGATAGACAGGAAAAGCAGTAACAACACAAGAAGAAATAACTCTCAATCTACTTTTTAGTACATTTAGAAGATGATTAAAGGCATTCTTAACGGACTCAAAACCTACACTACTTCCTTTGGCCTCGTTACAAAACTAGGACTATGGCGTTATTTTGCAATTCCTATGGTGATTAGTCTGATTACAGCTTTAGTCATTGGATTTTCTGCTTGGGGGTTTTCTGATAATGTAGGACATTGGATAGAGCAAATATGGCCGTGGGAAACAGGTAAACACGCTTTCTATATTTTTGCCGAAATCGTAAGCGCGGTACTTATCATCGTTATAGGGTTTATACTCTACAAACACATTGTTATGGCGCTAAGCGCTCCGTTTATGAGTCCCGTGTCAGAAAAAATAGAGGCGCATTTTAAAGGAGAGTTTCATACTCATAGAAACACTTCTTTTAGTCAACAGCTCGCTCGAGGAATACGCATTAACGTACGTAATCTAGGGATGGAATTAGTATTAACATTGCCTATTTTATTACTTAATCTCATCCCATTTGTAGGAAGTATCATAGCAACTATTTTACTCTTTTTAATGCAAGCCTACTATGCCGGTTTTGGAAATATAGACTATACGCTAGAACGCCATTTTGGGTATAAAGAAAGTATTAATTTTGTACGTGCCTCTCGAGGAGAAGCGATAGGAAATGGCATTGTTTTTATGCTATTTTTATTGATTCCTATAATAGGGGTTATTCTCGTACTACCATTATCTGTTACGGCAGCTACTAAGCAAACCATAGAGCTACTCTCACAAAAAGAAAAAACACATTTGTTACACGATGAAAGATAACTTTGTAAACTACATACACCAGCTTCAAGACCGCATCACTTCTACACTAGAAGCTCTAGACGGTACTGCAACATTTCAGGAAGACCTTTGGAAACGTCCCGAAGGTGGTGGTGGGCGCACAAGAGTTATAGAAAACGGAACGCTCTTTGAAAAAGGAGGAGTTAATATTTCGCAAGTACACGGCAAACTACCTGAAACAATGCAGCAGTATTTTGGGGTAAAAGATGCTAATTTCTTTGCTTGTGGGCTTTCACTTGTACTTCATCCAAAAAATCCTTTTGTGCCTACCGTACACGCAAATTGGCGTTATTTTGAAATGTATAATCAAGAGGGTGAAATTGTAGACCAATGGTTTGGTGGCGGGCAAGACCTTACGCCTTATTACCTATTTGATGAAGATGCAACCCATTTTCACAGCGTTTGTAAAACTGCTTGCGATGCTCACGACACTAGCTTTTATCCAAAATATAAGGCACGTTGTGATGAATATTTTCACAACGCACACCGTGGTGAGGGTCGAGGCGTAGGCGGACTCTTCTTTGATTATCTCAAAAAAACAGAGGAACGGTCTATGCAAGATTGGTATAATTTTGTAACACAAGTAGGAGATAGCTTTCTAGATGCTTATGTGCCTATCGTGAAGAAAAGAAAGGACCTTGCTTACACAAAAAACCATCGTGATTGGCAGGAGATACGCCGTGGTCGTTATGTAGAGTTTAATCTCGTACACGACAAAGGCACTTTATTTGGATTACGCACCAACGGCCGTATCGAAAGTATCTTAATGAGTCTACCTCCACACGTACAATGGCGTTATGACCACCACCCAGAAGAAGGTTCTGAAGAAGAACGCCTTATTAAAATATTACAAAACCCGAAAGATTGGGTATAATGAGTAATGTACGCTCGATAAAACTTATATTGGAAATATTTTCGATTAACTCCTTTTGCACTTTTACAAAATAAATACACATCCTAAATAATTTAACAATATGTACCCATTACGCCGCAATAGAAGATTACGCACAAGCGAAGCTATACGTTCTTTAGTAAGAGAAACGACCATTACTCCTAACGATTTTATTGTGCCGCTATTTGTTGTAGAAGGAAAAGGCATTAAGGAGGAAATCCCTAGTATGCCTAATTACTATAGGATGAGTCTAGACCTTCTCTCTAAAGAAGCGAAAGACCTTTGGGCTATGGGACTAAAATCTGTTCTTTTATTTGTAAAAGTACCCGATAATCTCAAAGATAATTATGGAACTGAGGCACTCAACCCAAACGGACTTATGCAACGTGCTATCAAAACCATAAAAGAGGCTGTGCCGGGTATGTATGTAATGACAGATGTGGCTTTAGACCCCTATTCTAGTTACGGTCATGATGGTGTGGTAGGAAACGGTATGATTGTAAATGATGACACCAATGCTATTCTTGCAGAAATGTCATTATCCCACGCTCGTGCAGGAGCAGATATGGTTGCGCCTAGTGATATGATGGATGGTCGTATTTTTGAAATACGCACACTCCTAGAAGATGAGGGCTTTCACAATACCGGAATACTGAGTTATAGTGCAAAATATGCTTCGGCATTTTATGGGCCTTTTAGAGACGCTTTAGACAGTGCTCCTGCAGACATACAGGATGTCCCTAAAGACAAAAAGACCTATCAAATGGACTTTGCAAACCGAGATGAAGCGGTTAAAGAAACCCTTATGGATATAGAAGAAGGTGCCGATATTGTAATGGTAAAACCAGGGCTCTGCTATCTTGATATCGTACGTGATATACGCGATGCGGTAGACGTTCCTGTTGCGGTATATCAAGTGAGCGGAGAATACGCAATGCTTAAAGCCGCTGCCGCAAAAGGGTGGTTAGACCACGATGCCGTAATGCTAGAACAGGTAATTGCTATAAAACGTGCAGGAGCTCATATGATGGCAAGCTATTTTGCTAAAGATGTAGTAAAACTCATTTCTTAATACTTTAAAAGCAGTAATTAACCCACTCGCCTACTGATATTTTACTTTCCGTAAAATACGCATCGTCTCTTTGTAGCGATTATAAATATCGCCTTCATACTTTTTAAGTAAAGGTTTTATTTCTTTTAGCTTTTGTACGGCATTATCAAAACCATTGAGGTAACAAACCAAATACGTATTAGGCAGTTGGAGCAAATCATCCTGCTGCCTTTGACTAAGAGGGATTCCGCGTTTTAGTTTGTAAAAAATCACATTATTGTTATTAAAAATATGATGCAAGGTTTTTATATCAAAACGTGGTGGGTCAAACACTAAAGTAGTGTCTATGGTGTAGGTTCCGCTTTCGCGAAAGCGTATCACAACCTCCTCTAGAGGGTAGTAATTAAACTGTTCTTTTACTCCCAAGTGTACGTACTCCAAAATAGAAAACGTATCGTCGTCATAAGTGATACTCACCTCATCTAACGCGCTATAAAAAAGACGTACTTGTTCATTAATAAGTTCGATATCTACTCGAGAATAATACGTATTTCCTTTCACTACTTTCTTATGTCCCGACCAGCATAATACAAATTGCTCTTTAAACACTTTGTACTGACTTTCCATATCCTTATGGCGTCCATTTATAAAGTCTATCACCCCGTCTAAGGTAAACTCTATATTATTATGAGCGTGCGTCTCTATAGCTGCGACAATCTCACTATTTACGTCTTTTACATCACTCTTAAAGGCTTTGGGCATCGAGATACTCCCATCTCTAAAAAAAACAGTACCTCCCCAATATTTCCAAATGTTTCTTCTAAGCGCCGTAAGCTTATCTTGAGCTCGTATAGTAACAAGACCTACTACCCTATCATCTGAAAGTTTCGGAAAAGGAATGTTCTCATACGATATAATAGGCGGATTTTCTAAATAGGCATTAATGAGATTTTGAAGTTTACTATCATCAAAAAAAGGAACGCCCACTATCGCATTATCTCTGTCATCTACCCCTATTACTATATAAGAGTTGTTTTTGGGGTTAGAATTAGAGAGTGCACAGATATGTTTTAAAAACTTAGCTTTTCCTTCCTTACTTCCTATATCTATTTTACGCTTTTTATCATAAAAACTGTTCTCGTCATTATGAGCGAGTAAGTTTTTGACTAAAAGGCGTTTGTTAATCATATCCTTTTCAAGGAATTAATCATTATTAGCTGCCCTATAAATTTAACCTAAAAAAACATTTTTGTCACTATAACAATTAGTTATATATTAAGCTCTAAAATATCTAGTTATTAAATCAACAGTAATCATTGCTAAGCCCTTTAAACAAAACAACTTTTAACCAATTGTTAACAAAAATTTTGATAATAAAGTGCCACTTTGCAACGTTTTAAAAACCTAAAATCGAAAATTCAATTTATGGAAGAAAATAACACCGCTATAGATATAGGTGCAATCAATGCGAAAATTGAACGTGAGAGTGCTTTTATAGACATCCTCACTATGGAAATGAACAAAGTGATTGTAGGTCAAAAACATATGATTGAACGATTACTTATAGGTCTTCTTGGAAAAGGTCACATTTTATTAGAAGGAGTACCAGGATTAGCAAAAACACTTGCTATTAACACTCTATCTCAGGCTGTTCAAGGTTCGTTTAGTAGAATACAGTTTACTCCAGATTTG
>CAZJRA010000153.1:0-4602 GCA_964548335.1 uncultured Flavobacteriaceae bacterium
AACAGATATTTCTGGACTTGATGCAGGAACGACTTCTAATTTACGTCGTGCTTGTTTTAAATCAGGAATAAAACTAGCTGTGGTTAAAAATACCTTGCTTTCTAAAGCAATGGATGCATCAGATAAAGACTTTGCAGAACTTCCTGGAGTATTGAAGGGGAACACTGCAATTATGTTATCTGAGACGGGTAATGCACCTGCAAAGGTTATCAAAGAATTTCGTAAGAAATCAGATAAGCCTTTATTAAAGGGAGCATTTATAGAAGAGGCTATCTATGTTGTTGATGACCAATTAGAAACTCTTGTAAATATCAAGTCTAGAGAAGAACTTATTGTAGACATCGTTGGATTACTTCAATCTCCTGCTAAGAACGTTATTAGCGCTCTTAAATCAGGTGGAGGGACACTGGCTGGTATCATTAAAACACTTTCTGAAAAGGAAGAATAATACGTACGCAAACAATACAATTATATTAAATTAAGATTTTTAAAACGATAGAAAATGGCAGATTTAAAAGATTTCGCAGAACAATTAGTTAACCTTTCGGTAAAAGACGTAAACGAGTTAGCTACTATTTTAAAAGATGAGTATGGTATCGAGCCTGCTGCTGCTGCTGTAGCAGTTGCTGCTGGTGGAGCTGGTGGTGGAGACGCTGCTGAGGAAAAGTCAGAATTTGACGTGATCCTTAAAGCTGCAGGTGGTTCTAAGCTTGCTGTTGTTAAACTTGTAAAAGAATTAACTGGAGCTGGTCTTAAAGATGCAAAAGAGCTTGTTGATAATGCACCATCTCCAATTAAGGAAGGTGTAGCTAAAGATGAAGCTGAAGCACTTAAAGCACAATTAGAAGAAGCTGGTGCTGAAGTTGAGCTTAAGTAAGCTCATCAAATAATAAGATAAAGGTTTAGGTTAGATATGCTTTCTATAAAGTGTATTTTAACCTAAACCATTTGTCGTATAAGAGGGTTACACTTTTTTGTAACACGACACTTTTTTGATTTTGAGTCGATAACAAAAAATTAATTTAATGATTTATCAAAAGATAAATCTAGTTTCTAATCAAATTCCGTTCGTTGATGAAGCAAGATGCAATGAAAGCAGAAAGAATTAGTTTCTCATCTGTAAAGAACAGACCAGACTATCCAGACTTTTTGGATATTCAAGTTAAATCATTCCAAGATTTTTTCCAGTTGGAAACAAAATCTGATGAGAGAGGTAATGAAGGTCTTTACAATACTTTTCTTGAGAACTTCCCTATTACAGACACTCGTAATAATTTTGTACTAGAGTTTTTAGATTACTTTGTAGATCCACCAAGATATTCTATACAGGAGTGTATAGAGCGTGGTCTTACATATAGTGTGCCTTTAAAAGCACGTCTAAAACTATATTGTACAGATGAAGAACACGAAGATTTTGAAACCATTGTACAAGATGTATATCTAGGTACAATACCTTATATGACTCCTAGTGGTACCTTTGTAATTAATGGTGCAGAGCGTGTTGTTGTATCTCAATTACACCGTTCTCCAGGGGTATTCTTTGGGCAATCATTCCACGCAAACGGAACAAAGCTGTATTCTGCACGTGTTATTCCTTTTAAAGGATCATGGATAGAATTTGCTACGGACATCAATAGCGTAATGTACGCATATATTGATCGTAAGAAAAAATTACCAGTTACTACGCTTTTCAGAGCTATCGGTTTTGAAAGAGATAAAGATATTCTTGAGATTTTTGATCTTGCAGAAGAAGTTAAAGCTTCTAAAACTGGACTTAAGAAATATCTAGGTCGCAAGCTTGCTGCACGTGTGTTAAAAACATGGCATGAAGATTTTGTAGATGAAGATACTGGAGAAGTTGTATCTATAGAACGTAACGAGATTATTCTTGATCGTGATACAATTCTTGAAAAAGATCATATAGAAGAAATACTTGAGGCAGGTGCTAAAACAGTATTACTTCACAAAGAAGATAATCAGCAAGCAGATTATGCGATTATCCATAATACATTACAAAAAGATCCTACAAACTCAGAAAAAGAGGCTGTAGAACATATATATCGTCAACTACGTAATGCTGAGCCGCCAGATGAGGAGACAGCACGTGGTATTATCGACAAATTATTCTTTTCTGATCAACGTTACAATTTAGGTGAGGTAGGTCGTTATAGAATGAACAAAAAATTACAGTTAGATATTGAGATGGATAAGCAAGTGCTTACCAAGTTAGATATCATAACGATTATCAAGTATCTTATTGAGTTAATTAACTCAAAAGCAGAGATTGATGATATTGATCACTTATCTAACCGTCGTGTACGTACAGTAGGTGAGCAATTATCTTCACAATTTGGTGTAGGTCTTGCACGTATGGCAAGAACAATTCGTGAGCGTATGAATGTACGTGATAACGAAGTGTTTACACCTATTGATTTGATTAATGCAAAAACATTATCATCTGTGATTAACTCGTTCTTTGGAACAAATCAGTTATCACAGTTTATGGATCAAACCAATCCTCTTGCAGAGATTACGCACAAGCGTCGTCTTTCGGCATTAGGACCAGGTGGTCTTTCTCGTGAGCGTGCAGGATTTGAGGTACGTGATGTACACTATACGCACTACGGAAGACTTTGTCCAATTGAAACTCCAGAGGGACCAAACATTGGTCTTATATCTTCACTTTCTGTATATGCAAAGGTGAATAATATGGGATTCATTGAGACTCCATACCGTAAAGTAGAAAATGGGAAAATTGATCTTTCTTCAGAACCACAATACTTAAGTGCAGAAGAAGAAGAAGGGATGTTAATTGCGCAAGCAAATAACCCTATGAAAGACAATGGAATCATTATAGATGAAAAGGTAATTGCTCGTATGGAAGGTGACTTCCCAGTAGTAGAACCATCTGCTGTACACTATGCAGATGTATCGCCTAATCAAATTGCATCTATATCTGCATCATTAATTCCTTTCTTAGAGCATGATGATGCAAACCGTGCCTTGATGGGATCTAACATGATGCGTCAAGCAGTACCATTATTAAGAGCAGATGCTCCTATTGTTGGAACAGGTCTTGAGCGTCAAGTAGCAAGAGATTCTCGTGTATTAATAAATGCAGAGGGGGATGGTACTGTAGAGTATGTAGATGCTAATAAGATTACTATTAAATATGATCGTACTGATTTAGAAAGATTAGTGAGTTTTGAGGAAGATTCAAAATCATATAGCCTTATTAAATTCCGTAAGACTAACCAGGGTACAAGTATTAACCTGAAGGCTATTGTACGCAAAGGTGATCGTGTTAAGAAAGGTCAGGTACTATGTCAAGGATATGCTACAGAGAAAGGAGAACTTGCTCTTGGACGTAATATGAAAGTAGCCTTTATGCCTTGGAAAGGGTATAACTTTGAGGATGCGATTGTAATTTCTGAGAAAGTAGTACGTGATGATATCTTTACATCTATACATATAGATGAGTACTCTCTAGATGTACGTGATACTAAGTTAGGAAACGAAGAACTTACAAATGATATTCCTAATGTTTCTGAAGAGGCTACTAAAGACCTTGATGAACACGGAATGATTCGTATAGGAGCAGAAGTGAAGCCAGGAGATATATTAATAGGTAAGATTACTCCTAAAGGAGAGTCAGACCCTACTCCAGAAGAAAAATTACTTCGTGCTATCTTTGGAGATAAAGCAGGTGATGTGAAAGATGCATCTCTTAAAGCTTCACCATCTTTACACGGTGTTGTGATTAACAAAAAGTTATTTGCAAGAGCAATTAAGGATAAGCGTAAGAGAGCTCAGGATAAAGAAGATATCGCTTTATTAGAAGATCAATATGATGTGAAGTTTGATGAGTTACAAGATGTTTTAATTGAAAAACTATTTAAACTTGTAAACGGAAAAACGGCACAAGGTGTAATGAATGACCTTGGAGAAGAAGTACTTCCAAAAGGTAAGAAATACACGCTTAAGATGTTAAACTCTGTAGATGATTATACACACCTTACACAGGGAACGTGGACAACAGATGCGGAAACAAATAGACAAGTAGCAGACCTTCTTCATAACTATAAGATTAAGGAGAACGATCTTCAAGGAAATCTTAGACGTGAGAAGTTTACTATCTCTGTAGGAGATGAGCTTCCAGCAGGAATTATCAAACTAGCAAAAGTTTATATCGCTAAGAAGCGTAAACTTAAAGTAGGAGATAAGATGGCGGGACGTCACGGTAACAAAGGTATTGTTGCACGTATCGTTCGTCAAGAAGATATGCCTTTCTTAGAAGATGGAACACCAGTAGATATTGTACTAAATCCACTAGGGGTACCTTCTCGTATGAACATTGGTCAGATTTATGAAACTGTTCTTGGGTGGGCAGGTCAAAAATTAGGACGTACTTATGCGACACCTATTTTTGATGGAGCGACTCTAGATGAGATCAATACACTTACAGATGAAGCAGGTATTCCTCGTTTTGGACATACTTATTTATACGATGGAGGAACGGGAGATCGTTTTGATCAACCAGCAACCGTAGGTGTGATTTATATGTTAAAACTAGGACATATGGTAGATGATAAGATGCACGCG
>CAZJRA010000154.1:0-4600 GCA_964548335.1 uncultured Flavobacteriaceae bacterium
CATTAATTGTGATGTAGAGCTATCGTGTTCCATATTCTCTACATCTTCAAAATCAGACAACACCTTTTCTGCTAGTTGTTTTCCTAACTCAACTCCCCATTGATCATAGCTATAAATATTCCAGATGATTCCTTGTACAAAAATTTTATGTTCGTACATCGCAACGAGTGCTCCCAGAGATTTGGGCGTTAATTTATCTATTAAAAAAGTAGTTGTGGGTTTATTGCCTTCAAAAACTTTAAAGGGAATAAGCATTTCTCTCTCTGTGTCAGATAGATTGCTATTTTCTAACTCTCTCTCTGCTGCTTCACGAGTCTTTCCTCTCATAAGAGCCTCTGTCTGAGCAAAAAAGTTTGCCATCAATTTATCGTGATGCTCTGTATTGTCATGTAAGGATTTTTTAAACCCTATAAAATCAGATGGAATAAGTTTTGTTCCTTGATGAAATAATTGAAAAAAGGCATGTTGAGAGTTTGTTCCAGTCCCTCCCCAAATAATTGTTCCTGTCTGATAGTCTACAGCATCACCATTGCGATCTATACCCTTCCCATTACTTTCCATAATAGACTGCTGTAAATAGGCAGGCAAACGATGTAAATATTGAGAATAAGGAATCACGGCCTCACTCCCTGCTCCAAAAAAATTATTATACCACACACCTAATAGTGCTGAAATAACAGGAATGTTATTTTCAAAAGGAGTTTCTTTAAAATGAATATCCATTTCATTAGCTCCAGAAAGTAATTGTTCAAAATGATCATACCCTACAGCTAATGCAATAGATAAACCTACGGCGCTCCATAAAGAAAAACGACCTCCTACCCAATCCCATACAGGAAATACATTTTGAGAAGAAATTCCAAAACTAGTAACCGCATCTAAATTAGCAGATACTGCAGCAAAATGTTTACTTATTGCATCTTCTCCTAATTCTTGAACAAACCATTTACGTATTGTAGTTGCATTGCTTATAGTATCTTGAGTAGTAAAACTTTTAGAAACAATAAGAAACATAGTAGTTTCTAAATTAAGCCCTTTTAAAGACTCCATTAAATGATCTCCGTCTACATTAGATATAAAATGTGTCTTTAAGTGATTTTTATAATACTTCAAGGCTTCCACAACCATCACGGGTCCTAAATCGGAGCCTCCTATACCTATATTTACAACATCTGTAATAGCTTTACCTGTTACTCCTTTGTGTTCGCCAGAGATTATTTTAGAGGTAAATGCCTTTATCGCAGCTTTGGTCTCCTGTACTTCTGTTTTTGCAAAAGCATTCTCTTTATCGTCTCGTAATGCCGTATGCATTACTGCTCGATTCTCTGTTGCATTAATAGCCTCTCCTTCAAAATAACTATCTATAGCACACTTAAGATCTATCTCACTAGCAAGATCTAATAGTAAATCTCTTGTAGTATGATTTATACGATTTTTACTATAATCTACTAGAAAATCATTCCACTGTATTGTGAAGTCTTCCGCCCTACTCTTATCTTTAAATAAGGTAGTTAAGTGAGTCTCTTTTATAGAGATGTAGTGTTCTTTTAAGTTGCGCCAAGCTTTTGTGCTCGTTGGATTACTATTTTTCACTTACTATCTAACGTATGAGTTGGAGATTCTTCTAGCTCTGAAATTATATTTTGGTCATCTACTTCTGGTAAAGAAATTGCTTCCAATTGTCTTTTTATAGGTTGTATCACACTGTCAAAAATAGGCATTAATGTTTGTGATAGAGGCTCTGATGCTGGTAAATCTTGTTTATAAGGATCTACTTGCTTACCATTTTTCCAAAAACGATAACATACATGTGGTCCTCCAGTATTACCTGTCATTCCTATAGTTCCTATCACATCCCCTTGGCGCACGAAATCACCCACCTTCGCAATACGTTTTTGCATATGCAGGTACTGTGTAGAGTAGGTTCCATTATGCCTAATTTTTACATAATTACCATTACCTCCTCTTCTTTCTGACTTAATAACCGTTCCATCTGCAGTAGCTAAAATGGGGGTTCCTATTGGCCCTGCATAATCGGTACCTCTATGGGCCCTTATTCTATTTCCATAATACTTTATACGACGCTTAAGATTGTATCTAGAAGACACTCTATTAAATTTTAGAGGACCTGTGAGAAAAGCACGCCTTAAGTTGTTTCCATCTTCTTCAAAATAATCAGACCCACTAGGTAATGAATCGTTTTCAAATCTATACGCTTTAATGGCTTTCCCTCTATGTTCAAAATGTGATGCCTTTATTTTACCAATCCCAGCATATACCGTATCATTTACATACTTCTCTTCATATATAACCTTAAAAGCATCTCCTTCATCTAGTTTATAAAAATCAATAGTCCACGCATAAATATCTGCCATTTTATAAGCCACTAATACGCTTACTCCTAGTTTTTGAAATGTAGATGATAGATTGTCAGATATCATACCGGATAATTCTTTCTCTACGTAGGTTACAGGGTGAGATTTTTGCTCTACTTGAGGTTTATCTTTAAAATCTATAACTATATAATCTTCTTTATTTTTTTCATAGATAAAGACTTGTGCAGCCTGTGCAGTATCCTTTGCTTTTAACAGTACATAAGGTTTTCCTACTTGTATAAGACGTACGTCAAAAACATCCTGAACAGAATCTGCAATAGATTGAATAGTGGGGTATTCTATTTTATTGGCAAAAAGTATTTTTCCAAAACTATCTCCATTCTTTACCGTATCTCGTTGCACTACATAATCATCTAACACATAACCATATTGCTCTACAGTTTGTTTTTTCACAGGAGCTATGGTTGCTGGTCCCTCAGGCGTATCTTTCTTACAAGCAAAAAGTAAGAGAAGTATTAAAAATGATGTTAATTGATGCGTTTTCACAGGTTAAATCTATTCTTTTTTACACATTATGCCCCCAAGTATCAATCTCTTCTTGCGTCCATACACTTGGGAAGAAAATACGTTTTTGATATTTAGGGTGCATATATTTTGTCCATTCACTACCTCCTGTCGCTTCTGTTATTTTTTCTCCATTATTTAAATAATGACTAGCAGCATGATAATGCGACATTACCCAAGTAACATTTACCGTATAATCATAATGGCGCATTGCTTCTATAAGCTTTGGATCATTTTGAGCTTCCTCAGGTAATTTTTTAAAGGTAGCATATAAGTTTATAGAGCTATACTCTTTTGTAAACGCTACAAAGTCGTTTTTATATTTTTCTTCAAAAGCTGTTAAGAGGTATGATTTTTTTCCAGTTTTAAAGTCTTTACCAGCCGCTTGCCAATACAAATGTTCTAGCGCGTGCTCATAGGGAGTGTCACTATTTATGCTTTCGCGAAAGCGAACGTCTATCAAATTAATCAGGTCTGTACTTGCAAACTCTATCTTCCTATACTGTGCACTTTGGAAACCACTAGCAGGCGTTAACGTTTTTCTAAACTTCATATATTGATCCAAGTCCATGCCTTCTTGCATTATAGAGAATGAAGAGGTTAACATATCAAAATAACGGCTTATCCTACCCAGTCTAGATCTAAAAAAGTCTGCAGTTAAGTTAGGGTGATTCCCTACCTGTTCTATCTCCCAAAGCACCATTTTAAAAAGCAACTCTGTAATCTGATGATACATAATAAACACGTTCTCATCAGGAAAATTAGTTCGAGGTATTTGTAGATTTAACAACGCATCTGTATGCATATAATCCCAATACGTAATGGGCTTACTTTGTAATAAACCTTCTAGATGATCATCAAGATCTTGATCAATTTTTTCGTACTTATCATCAAGGGCATTAATGATTTTTTCAATATCTGGCTTAATCTTCTTAGTCATAATTACAGATTCGTTAATCTTGCACTAGCTCAAATGGGTGCTTAAGTCCCTTATACTCATCTAGGTCTGCTTTTATAGAACCTACGGCAAGGCTTGCTTTTATACGCAATGGGACTTTATTAATATCATCACTTACCCAAATAGTGAGGCTTTCTTCTTCCTTAAAAACACGTCCTGCAAGAACCAAGGGTCTAAACATTAATGCATTTAATTTTCCAAATTTAGTGTTTATCTGCTCTCTACCTAAAAATCGCAGTTTAAATGGGAAATTTTCTTCATCAAAAAACATCGTTACCTCTGCTTCACCCCCTTCTTTTAAATTCGCTACATCTACAGCATTTCGAAGGTAATAAAACGCGCTTACCATATCCTGTACATCTCCAGGAGTTTTAATTGTATGTTCTTTATTGCGCTTTTTATCCTGTACATATGCTACACGAGCCTCCTGATCAAAATCTATAACCTTATTTTTGGTATGCCCTCCTTCATCAATCTTACGGATAAATTGATACGGCAAAGCCGTAGTCTTATCTACTTTAGATTCATAATAATCTTCTACTTTAAAAAATAGCCTTGAAAGACCTACTGTTTCTCCAAAACCTTTAATGTGATATGCATTCGTATTTTCTTGATCTTGCCCTACTTCTAGCGTAGCATATCCGGCAGTTACAAGCCCATAATGAATGCGAAATTTAAACCACTCCCCTACATCAAAAGCTCCTTCATCTTCACTAAAAAATGCCTGAGATGAAAGCTCATT
>CAZJRA010000155.1:0-4592 GCA_964548335.1 uncultured Flavobacteriaceae bacterium
AACATGATCAGCCAGAAGTGCTTAAACAATACGCAAAGGATTACGGGGTGACACATCCTAATTGGAACTTTATGACTGGAGATAGAGAGACTATTTACAGATTGTCTAACGAAGGTTTTTATCTAAACGTAAGTTATGAAGCAGGTCTGGAAAATGGGTTTTATCATTCGGGACTATTTGCATTAGTAGATCAGAATGGATTTATACGATCACGTTTAGATCCTAACGGAAATCCTAAACCATACTATAGGGGGTCTGTTCCTATGGGGGCAGAAGTGTTAGAGGGAGGTGAACGGCCTGAGATAGATATCTTGGTAGAAGATATAAATAAACTATTAGATAAGTAGTCATGAGTGATCTTAGTTCTAAAGAGAAGAAGTACAAAAAATGGATTATTGCATTGTCAGTAATTATTCCAGTAGCTGTGGCAGCACTTTTTGGTGTAAAACTTAAAGATTACGGTGTTAATGTAGAGCCTCTTACATTTTTACCTCCTATTTATGCTAGTATTAATGGAATTACAGCCATTGTTCTTGTAGCTGCTGTATTGCAAATAAAAATAGGCAATCGTAAAGCACACGAGCGACTTATGAGGTTTGCTATTACATTATCAATAGTATTCTTACTCATGTACTTAGCGTATCATATGACTTCAGATTCTACACCTTATGGAGGTGAAGGAACGATGCGTACAGTGTACTTTTTTATTCTTATTACCCATATTTTGTTATCTATAGCGGTTATCCCATTAGTGCTTATTACTTATGTAAGAGCACTTGCTGAACGCTTTGATAAACATAAGAGAATAGCAAAGATTACTTTTCCAATCTGGTTATATGTTGCTATAACAGGTGTAGTTGTTTATGTAATGATTTCACCATACTACGCCTAAGAATATGAATAGAAGACTAGCTTATAGTTTGTTTTTGTTTTTGGTGATATTTGCTTTCGCGAAAGCGTATCCTGCGCAATGTGCTATGTGTAGAGCAGTCTTAGAGTCTGAGGCGGATAACAGTACAGCAAAAGGAATAAATAACGGGATTAAATATCTTATGGTAATTCCTTATCTGCTTGTGGGAGGAGTATTTTACTTTATATGGAAATCTAAAAGGAAAGATAAGGAATCAAAAAAATGATTCTTGATATTTTAGATTGTACCTTCTTAGTTTTTGCACCTGATAGTATTGTTTGTCTACGTTAAAAGTTTTTCTTTTTTGTTTACAGGGCTCAAGATATTTAAGGCGTTTTAACTCCTTTAAAATCTTTGTTATCTGATGTGGTTAAAATTCACTTCTTTTCATAATGCTGTTTAAAATGAGGATATTTATTCTACTTTTAAACAGTTCGGTTTTAAGGGAAGCTTACAGCTTAACTATATAAATGTTAAAATTGGAAGGAAAGATGATATTTCAAAAATGGTTAAGATTAAAAATACTTATATTGTACAAATTAATTTGACAGAAGGAATCTCCAGAGGGGTTCTATTACCTAGGACAAATGCAAAGCTTTTAGGAGGAGAAAGTAATGATGAATTTCATGTATCGGGTTATGATTTGTCAGTTGGAGGAGGATTAAATATTACTTTCCTAAAGCACTTTTTTTACAATTAGAACTCAAAGGAGGGTGTATAGATTTAAGTGGTATAAGAACAACTCAGTTTGAGGAGGATAGGGCATCTCAAGATTTCTTATTTTTAGAGCAAGTTATTGCTATTGGAGGGATTTTTAGGCTTTAATAGTACTGCTTAAAGGTCATATTAAAAATGTTTAAATAGAATAGAATAGGATTATGAATTATAACTTATCAAAGAGCACGTTAAAACTATGTTGTTTTATGTTGCTTTTAAGTGGGGTGTCGTTTGGGCAATTAAGTGACATAGCTAGAATAGATTATACGATACTTCCGTCTGGGAGTTCAAATATTCAATATAACAGATTACGAGGGCTATTTAATTACCCTATTAAATTAAAAAAAGAAGGTACTTATCTCCTTTTAGGAGTCGACTACAGTAACATAAATGTAATTATAGAGGATAGCTCATCTTTTAACGATGAGGATATTTCTGATTTCCAATTATTAGATCTTAATATAGGATATACGACACCTTTAAAAAATGATTGGCGATTAGGAGTTAGAGTAACACCAGGGGTTAGTTCTAACTTAACGGCAGATGATTTAAGTATTGATGATATTATAATTTCTGGAGACGTTATTTTTATAAAAGACAAGAAAGATAGCGATGGAGTAGATAAGCCTTGGAGACTTATTTTAGGAGCCTCTTTTAGCGGTAACCGTGGGTTTCCTTTCCCTTTACCATTTATTAGTTATTACAGGAAATTTCATTCAAAATGGTCTTATAATGTAGGAATCCCCAAATTAAATGTACAATATCATGCTTCTAAAGAGCATAGGTTTAAATTTTATGCAGGACTTGACGGTTTTACCTCTAATATTCAACGTGGTATTAGTGTTAATAATGGTGGGGTTGCAGAGAGTATTAATATGTCATTAATATTGGGTGGATTGCAGTATGAGTATCATATTACAAAGCATATTCAATTTTATACGAGAACCTCATATATTCTGAGTAGCTCAGTAAACTTGAGAGATGATGATAGGGATAATATTCAAGAACTAGATAGTTCAAACAGTCTATATTTAAGAACGGGAGTTAGATTTAAAATTTAAGAGCAATGTTAAACACAAAGGAATACTACAATAGAGATTTATCATGGTTACGATTTAATCACCGTGTCTTACAAGAAGCATCAGACGATAGAAACCCTTTGTTAGAAAGGTTAAAATTTTTAGCAATCTTTTCTTCTAATCTTGATGAATTTTTCAAGGTGCGAGTTTCAGATATTCGTAAAATCAAACAAATCGATAAGTCTTTACGAAAGAAACTTATTACGAAGCCTAATAAATTATTGACGCAGATTAAGAAGCAAGTTGATATTCAACAAAATGAATTTGGACGAATCTATAAAACCCAAATTTTACCTGCTTTAGAGCAAGAGAATGTGTACGTTGGGAATATTGAGAAGTTAGATGAAGAAGGGGTCGCTTTCGCGAAAGCGTATTACAACACCGTAAAGCATCTTTTTAAACCTATGGTTAGTAAGGATCATACCTTTTTAGAGAACGAAGCTTTATACCTTGTTGGTCAGAAAGAAGACGAGTCTTTAGTTTGGGTTAAAATAAGCGGAAGTACTTCTAGGTTTTTGAAAATCCCTGTTACTGATAAAGAAGCGCGTATTGTATTTGTAGATGATATATTAAGATTGCACTTAGAGGAGGAGTTTAAATCTCAATTTTATTCGATTAAGGTTTCACGAGATGCAGAATTATATATAGAAGATGAATATTCTGGAGATTTGCTTGAAAAAATAGAGAATGCACTTCCTAATAGACAAGTAGGGCAGGTGACTAGAGTCTTGGTAGATGAAGCTATTCCAGAAAAAATGCTAAAGGAGGTTGAGAGTGATTTAGATATTAACGCTACAGATGTAATTAAGGGTGGGCGATATCATAATTTTAAGGACTTTTTTGGTTTTCCTAAAATAGATAATGAGCAATTGTATTTTAAAGAATTGCCTCCTGTTAAACATAAAGAGCTTGGAGCTAAAGGGAACATTTTTGATGTGGTGAATAAGAAAGATCACTTATTATGTTTTCCTTATGAATCGTTTAATAGCGTTTTAAGGTTTCTTGAAACTGCGGCAAGTGATAGTGCCGTATCACGTATTAAGATGACATTGTATCGTGTGTCTGAAGACTCTTCTATAGCTAAAGCATTACTACTAGCTGCTCAAAACGGGAAAGATGTTTCTGTATTTATAGAAACCAAAGCTCGTTTTGACGAAAAAAACAATATTAAATGGGGTAAAGTACTTGAAGAGAATGGAGCAACTGTTAGATATAGTTATCCAGGGATAAAAGTACACTCTAAAATATTATATATAGAAAGGAAAGAAGAGGAAAGAACTAAGGCCTATGCTTATATAGGAACAGGTAATTTTAATGAAAAAACTTCTAAGATATATACTGATTTTGGATTGCTAACAGCAAAGAAAAAAATAACGAACGAGTTGCTACAAGTATTTCAAGTGTTAGAAAGTAAGTTAATCATACCTAGAACAAAACACTTACTAGTATCGCCATTTTCATCACAATCTACTTTTAGAGAATTAATAAATAACGAGATCGCATTTGCTCAAGAAGGAAAGGAAGCTTACATAACTCTTAAGTTAAATAGCCTTCAGGATCCTAAGATGATTAAGTTGCTTTATAGAGCGAATAATGCAGGTGTTAAAATTAGATTGTTAGTAAGAGGGATTTGTTGTTTAGTGCCTGGGGTTAAAGGTCAGAGTGAGAATATTGTTGTTACTAGTGTTATAGATAGATTTTTGGAACACGCTAGGGTATATTTATTTGCAAACGGAGGAAAAGAAAAAGTGTATATAGGTTCTGCAGATTGGATGACTCGTAATCTAGAGCATAGAGTAGAAGTGATCGTGCCATTATTAGATGAAGATGTAGTTGAAAAATTGAAAAAAATATTAAACTTACAGTTAAACGACACTGTTAAGAGT
>CAZJRA010000156.1:0-4584 GCA_964548335.1 uncultured Flavobacteriaceae bacterium
AGGCTGTTCATAATCCCTAAAAGTGCTTTTTATAAATCGCATTTTTTAGTGAGAAATAAATTAAATTTGTGTCTTTGAAAACAAGCACAAAAACAGCTATGATTTACTTTTTTGGAAATCCATCAGAACAGGTATACGCAGTACAAACAGCAAATAACATTTCACAAGAAGACACTCAAAAGCTTGTATGGCTTTTTGGGGATGTCCCACAAATAGAAGCGTCTACCATTGACGCTTTTTTTATTGGACCTCGTGCTGCTATGATTACTCCGTGGAGTACAAATGCTGTAGAGATTACCCAAAATATGGGAATAGACGGGATTGTGCGTATTGAAGAGTTTGCTTCCGCGAAAGCGAATGCTACTTTTGACCCTATGATTTCTCAACAGTTTGAGAACTTACATCAAGAGATATTTACCGTAGAAGTAACGCCGGAAAAAATACTCCCTATAGAGGATATTGCAGCTTATAATACACAAGAAGGTTTATCGCTTAGTGATGAAGAGGTAAGCTATCTTAATGACGTTTCGGCAAAAATAGGAAGACCACTTACCGACTCAGAAGTTTTTGGTTTTAGCCAAGTAAACTCAGAGCATTGCAGACACAAAATTTTTAACGGAGCCTTTGTGATAGATGGAGAAGAAATGCCTTCTTCCTTATTTAAGCTTATCAAGGAAACGTCTAAACAACACCCTAATACAATTGTTTCTGCTTATAAAGATAATGTTGCTTTTATAGAAGGGCCTCGCGCTACACAGTTTGCACCTAAAACAGCCGATAAGCCTGATTTTTATGCAGAGAAAGACTTTGACAGTGTTATTTCGCTTAAAGCGGAAACACATAACTTCCCTACTACCGTAGAGCCTTTTAACGGTGCGGCAACAGGTTCTGGAGGTGAGATTAGAGATAGACTTGCAGGAGGAAAAGGTTCTTTACCCCTAGCAGGAACAGCGGTATATATGACACCGTTCTCTAGATTGCTTAAAGACAGACCGTGGGAGCAAAATATGGCGGAGCGCAAATGGTTATATCAAAACCCGATAGACTTACTTATCAAGGCTTCTAATGGAGCTTCAGATTTTGGAAATAAATTTGGACAGCCTTTAATTACAGGTTCTGTACTTACGTTTGAACACGAAGAAGAAGGACGTCGTATAGGCTATGATAAAGTGATTATGCAAGCCGGCGGAATAGGCTATGCAAAAAAAGAACAAGCCCTTAAAGACACACCTAAAGAGAGTGATAAAATTGTAATCTTAGGAGGTGAAAACTACCGTATAGGTATGGGAGGTGCTGCGGTATCTAGTGCAGATACAGGTGCTTTTGACTCAGGTATAGAGCTTAATGCCGTACAGCGTTCTAATCCAGAAATGCAAAAACGTGCCGCAAACGCAATACGTGGTATGGTAGAGAGCGATATTAACCCTATTGTTTCTATTCACGACCACGGTGCAGGAGGGCATCTTAATTGCCTCTCTGAGTTAGTAGAAGATACCGGAGGACATATAGATTTAGATAAATTGCCTGTAGGAGACCCTACCCTATCTGCAAAAGAGATTATAGGTAATGAGTCTCAAGAGCGTATGGGACTTGTCATAGGAGAAAAAGATATAGATACTCTAAAACGTATTGCAGACCGTGAGCGGTCGCCTATGTATACCGTAGGAGATGTGACTAACGACCATCGTTTTACTTTTAAGAGTAAGACTACGGGAGAGCGCCCTATGGATTTAGACCTTAGTGATATGTTTGGCAGTTCGCCTAAAACAGTACTAACAGATACAACGATACAACGAAATTATAAGAACCCTGAGTACCAACTAGCAAATTTTCACGACTACCTAGAGCAGCTTTTACAATTAGAAGCTGTGGCTTGTAAAGATTGGCTTACTAATAAAGTAGACCGTTGTGTGGGTGGGCGCGTTGCAAAACAGCAGTGTGCAGGGCCATTACAATTACCTCTTAATAATGTAGGGGTTATGGCGTTAGATTATAAAAACAATAAAGGGATTGCGACCTCTATAGGTCACTCTCCCGTAAGCGGACTTATAGACCCTGTTGCAGGGAGTAAAAACAGTATTGGTGAGGCACTTACCAATATTATATGGGCCCCTCTTTCTGATAATTTAAAGAGTGTAAGCCTTAGTGCAAACTGGATGTGGCCGTGTAAAAACCCAGGAGAAGATGCTCGTTTATATAAAGCTGTAGAGGCTATCTCTCAAATGGCAATTAACCTTGGTATTAACGTGCCTACAGGAAAAGACAGCCTTTCTATGAAGCAAAAATATCCTGATGGGGATATTATTGCTCCAGGTACAGTAGTAATAAGTGCAGCAGCAAGTTGTGAGAATATTAATCAAGTAGTAGAGCCTGTTCTTCAAAAAGATGGAGGAGCAATCTATTATATCAATATGTCTGGAGATGCGCACAAATTGGGTGGGTCTAGCTTTGCACAAATATGTCAGACTATAGGAAATGAAGCCCCAAGTGTGGTGGACGATAACGCTTTCGCGAAAGCGTTTAATACCCTACAAAAGCTCATAAAAGACAATCAAATTCTTGCAGGTCACGACATAGGTAGTGGCGGTTTAATCACTACCCTACTCGAGCTTTGCTTTGCAGATGTAGACTTAGGAGCGCAGTTAGACTTAACGGCAATAGGAGAAGAAGACTTTATTAAATTACTTTTCTCTGAAAATATAGGTATTGTTTTTCAAGCGGTAGATGATACGGTAGAAAGCATTCTTAATGAAAACGGAGTGGCTTTTACTAAAATAGGTAGCGTTACAACAACTCCTGAGTTAAGCATTAAAAATAATGGCGTCGAGCTAGGGTTAAACATTAGCTCTTTACGTGATACTTGGTTTAAGACTTCGTACTTATTAGATGATAAGCAAACAGCGGCAGGTCTTGCAAAAGATAGATTTGACAATTATAAAAAGCAGCCGTTAACTCACGTTTTTCCTGAAAATTGGAAAGGGGTACTCCCTACCCTAGACGCTAGCAAGGCGAGACCTAAAGCGGCTATCTTACGAGAAAAAGGGAGTAACTCTGAGCGCGAAATGGCAAATGCCATGTACTTAGCCGGTTTTGATGTAAAGGATGTACATATGACCGATTTAATAGAAGGTCGTGAAACCCTAGAAGATATTCAGTTTTTAGGTGCCGTAGGAGGATTTTCTAATAGTGACGTGTTAGGTTCTGCAAAAGGATGGGCAGGAGCTATAAAATATAACGAAAAGGCGAATCGTGCTATTAAAAATTTCTTTGCTCGTAAAGATACCTTGTCTATAGGTATCTGTAATGGGTGTCAGCTATTTTTAGAGTTAGACCTTATTAACCCAGAGCACAAGCAACTGAGTAAAATGCGTCATAACCACTCTCAAAAACACGAGAGTAACTTTACTTCTGTCGAGATACAAGAAAACAATAGTGTTATGTTATCTACACTCGCGGGTACAAAAATGGGGGTTTGGATTTCTCACGGAGAAGGGCGTTTTGACCTTCCTATGGATGAGAGCGACTATTCTATAGTGGGTAAATATGGATATGAAGGCTATCCTGCAAACCCCAATGGTTCTGACTATAATACAGCGATGATATGTGATGTTACCGGAAGACACCTTGCTACGATGCCACATATAGAACGTTCTATCTTCCCTTGGAACTGGGCAGATTATCCTAAAGGTACGAATCACGAAGTGTCTCCTTGGATAACCGCTTTTGTAAATGCACGTTTGTGGGTTGAGAAGCAGTAGTTGGGGATAAGTCGTCTTTAAAGTGGCTTTATATACCCTAATTGTTTCTTTTAACTAGAAGGGGTATATAAAGTTAGTGTTAGTTACTACTTATTTGTGTTAGACTTCCCTCCTTTTAACAACTTGTCTAAAGGACTTTCTATATGCTGCATGTCTTTAGTAGTCACGTGCGTATAAATCATTGTGGTTTTTATATCATTATGCCCTAAAAGCTCTTTAATGAAGCGTATGTCTGTACCAAATTCTAGTAAATGCGTCGCATAACTATGCCTGAGTGCGTGAAAAGTAACAGGTTTTAAAATTTTTGCTTTGGAGACAGCTCTCCTAAATATTTTTTGAGCACTTGTTGCTGTATATGCTCCTTTGTATTGCCCTTCAAAAAGATAGACTTCTGGTTTGTACTTTTTTAAATAGCTCTCAAGATTATCTTTTATTACCTGAGAAAGTGTAACAAATCTGTCTTTTTTGCCCTTAGAGGCATTTATTTTAAGTTGGTTTCTATAAATATCTATGTCTGCCAACTTGATTTTTACGACTTCACTCACTCGCATTCCCATACCATAGGCTGTAGCAAGGAGCATTTTATGTTTTAAATTTGTGGTAACTTCTAGTATCCTAGCAATCTCTTCTAGAGACAGGATATTAGGTAGTGACCTCTTTTTTTTAGGCCTTGGTAATGCTTGTATCTTATGCGGTGTTTTTGTGACCTCTCTGTAATAAAAGTTAAGCGCGTTCATACGTGCGTGAATACTAGCTGCAGGAATTTTTAAGGTTGTATGACAGTAATGTAAATAAGCCCTTATTTTTTCTTCTGGCATAGTAGCAG
>CAZJRA010000157.1:0-4529 GCA_964548335.1 uncultured Flavobacteriaceae bacterium
TATCAATTAAAACACCTTTTTTGTAAGGTACATTATCTGTGTGTCCTTCTACTAAAGCTTCAAAATCAGGTTTACTGTTTATAACCGTAGCTACCTTACCTAAAATCTCTTTAGCGCGAGATGTAATTTTATAACTTCCACTTGTAAATAACACTTTGTCAGAAAGAGAAATAAATACAACTCCTTTTTCTACACTAACTTCGATATCCTTATCATTAATACCTACTTCTTTTTTAAGACTAGTAACAATAGCAAGAGTAACACTATCTTTTTTGGTAAGGGCATCTTGAAGTCTACTTATTTTAAGATCTTTTTCTTTAAGGCTCTCTAGTGATTTTTCTAGATTAGTAGCTCCTTGTTTGGTAAGTATCGTCAAATCCTTAGAGTTTTCTATAAGATCATTTTTAGACTTTCGGAGATTAGTTTTATCCTCTTTAAGTTCTTGAACGCGCTCTTCTAGGGAAGCTACTCTAGTTGTAGCACTTGCTTTTTCTTCTAAACAAGCATTAAGCTTTACGGTTGCGCTATTTAAAAGGTCTTGTGCTTCTTTATGTTTTGCTTCTAGAGAAGCATAGTCTTTCTTACTTACACAAGATACTAGTAGGACTAGACAAGTAAGGGTGCTCAAAAATAATTGTTTCATAATTATAAGATTGTGTGATATTTATACAAAAATATTGAAAATATAAAAGCTTAAAATATTACTTAACACATTTTTATCCTTTATTTATCAAATCGGTAAATTTCTTTATTCCCTTGATATAATAAGAGTATACAATTGTATTAGGCTTTTTTAAAATAGATACTTTATGTTGTTTTCTTCTTTTCCTCAAAAATTTAGGAATATAAAAGTAAAAACTAAAATGAGCTTTTATTATTGCCCAAACGTGCGAAAGCTTTCCTTTAAATAAAAACCGTACACCTGCTATTCCATCTAGGATAAGACGAATTAGAATACGAAGAAATATACCTTTAGTTTCGTTCTTTACTATTGTAAATAGGCTATTTCTAAAGTTGTAGTAGGTCTTTTTAGGGTTTATGTTAGATAGGGTAGCACCTCCCAAATGGTATATGGCAGTTGCGCCACAAGCCATTACTTTATATCCATGATTTTGTATTCGCCAACAAAGATCTATTTCTTCTTGATGTGCAAAATAATCTTCATCTAGACCTTGTACTTCTTTAAAAACATCAGCCTTTATAAATAAACAAGCTCCAGAGGCCCAATCTACTTCTATAGTATCGTTATATTGTCCTTTATCCTCTTCACAATGGTCAAAAATACGCCCACGACAATAAGGATACCCTAAAGTATCTAAGAACCCTCCAGCAGCACCTGCGTATTCAAAATGTGTTTTTTTATTGAGGTCTAGTATTTTAGGTTGAGCAGCCCCTAGGCTTGAGTCTTGTTTAAAAAGAGCAACCATAGGATCTAACCACCCTTTAGGAGTTTCTACATCACTATTAAGAAGTACATATAAATCTGCCTGTATATGCTGTAAAGCATCGTTATATCCTTTAGCATAGCCTCCGTTTTCTAAATTCTGTACGATATTTACTTCAGAGAAATGTGTCTTACAATAAGCTACTGAACCGTCTGTAGAGGCATTATCTGCGAGGTATATATCTGCAAGGTGTTTGCTGTTCTCAATAACAGAAGGTAGGAAACGTTCTAATAGATTTTTTCCATTCCAATTAAGTATGACGATGGCAGTTTTCACGATGCAAATATGCGTGTTATTTTAAAGAACAACTATAGATAGGGGTAAAAGATATTAGGTTTTTCGTATTCCTTAAATGATTCGATTTTGACTATATATTTTTATATGCGGGTAGCTCTTTTAGAAAATGATATTGCTGTGACACATAATCCATTTGACAATAGTAATGATCTAAACCATTAGTCACCATTAGGTAGGTAGCATTCATTTTTAAGTTATAACGTGCAATTTGGTCAAAAGTGTTTTGAGTAATAGCAACTTTAGGAGCTTTACATTCTACTAGTAAAAAGATATCTCCATTAGGATAAAATACCACAAGGTCATATCTCTTTTTTGTTCCGTTTACTAGAAATTCCTTTTCTACATTAATAAGTGATTTAGGATACTTGTGGGTTTCTAGTAAAAACATAATTACGTGCTGACGCACCCATTCTTCAGGAGTAAGGCTTATGTATTTTTTACGTATCCTATCAAATATATACGGTTTGTTTTCCCTATTTTTGAGCGTAAAGTTATATGGAGGAAAGTGCAATTGTTGCATCCCCCGAAAATACTATTATTACTTATAAGACACAATAGTGAAAGCAGTCAATAACATACTTTCTGATATTAAAAAAGGAGATATAAAACCTATTTATTTTCTTTTTGGGGAGGAACCTTATTTTATAGATCAAGTAAGTAATTATATAGAAGAAAACCTGCTTGATGATGCAGAGAAAGAATTTAATCAAGTTGTGTTATATGGGCGTGATGTAACAGTAGATGATATCGTAAGTAATGCCAAGCGATATCCTATGATGGCAGAACGACAAGTCGTTATTGTAAAAGAAGCACAAGACTTATCACGTAGTATAGAGCAATTAACTCCTTATGTAGAGAATCCGCAATCTACAACAGTACTAGTTCTTTGTTATAAGTATAAGAAGTTAGATGGTCGGAAAGGACTTTCTAAAGCAGTTAAGAAAAACGGAGTTCTTCTAGAAGCCAAGAAAATGTATGATAACCAAGTAGGCCCTTGGATAAACGATACATTAAGAAATGCAGGATATAGAATAAGCCCTAAGGGAGTTCAGATGTTAGGAGATTTTCTAGGTACAGACCTTGGAAAAATAACAAACGAACTAAATAAGTTAATGCTTGTAATTTCTAAAGAAACGGAGATTACACCAGAATTGATAGAAGAGAATATAGGCATTAGCAAGGACTATAATAATTTTGAATTATTAAAAGCGATAGGAGTAAAGGATATGGTAAAGGCACAACGTATTGCTAGGTACTTTGTTCAAAACCCTAAGTCCAATCCTTTGGTTTTAACCATATCGTCTATGCATACTTTTTTTACACGCTTACTAATGTATCACGGTTTGCCTAGAAAAGATAAAGCTACAGTAGCAAAAACCTTAGGGGTAAATCCATATTTTACAGATGAGTATATGACAGCAGCACGGTATTATCCTATGAAGAGCGTGAGTGCAGCTATAGGCTATATTCGAGAGGTAGATGTAAAGAGCAAAGGAGTGGATTCTAGTTCTTTTGCAAAAGATGACTTGCTTAAAGAAGCATTAGTTAAAATAATGAGTTAATATTGTTATATAACGATGTCACCTTTATTAAAAGAAGCTTCGCATAATTAAGCGAAATTTCACACCATTTTTATTTAGAATAATTAAAAATAACTTGTTTAGATTGTTTCTAGATAGTATTTTTACAGTCGTAAATAATCACATTATATTACTTCAGTCTAAGTAAGAATAAAATGAAAAAAACAATTCTATTTTCGGCTTTAACAGTATCAACATTATTTTTAATCTCTTGTGGAGATGATGATGTGATTACAATTGACCCTGATACAGAAGTAGTAGTACCGTCTACCTTTGTTTTTGAAAGAGATGGAGAGAGTACCGTTAGTTTTTCCGGTCAGACATCACGTATTTTAATGGCAGAGGAGCTAATCTCGACAATGAATGATTTTGGTACAGCAAGTATAGACCTATTACTAGATATGTATGCAAATGAAAATGACCCTTTTGCTAATCAAGATTTAAATGAGTCTACTAGAAATATTATAGGTAAGATTGCAGATTCTGAAGATTATTTTAGTGATAATGCAGCAGGGGCAGCTGTGATTAAAAATTTCTTTTCAGGTTTGATGGAAGATCAAATTAATGAAGTATTTCCTGCAACAATGGTTGCTGCACAGTCAGGAGTTGCAGGTCAGATTGCAGATGGAAGTAGTACACGTTATGTAAACACAGGAGGATTAGAGTATAATCAAGCTGTTACTAAAGGGTTTATAGGAGCACTTATGGTAGACCAAATTCTTAACAACTATTTAAGCACATCACTTTTAGACGCAGGAACTAATAGAGAGGATAATGATAATGATGTCCTAGCAGATGGAAGACCTTATACAAATATGGAGCATTTTTGGGATGAAGCTTATGGGTATACATATGGTACGTCTGCAGATGTAACAAATCCTAATCCTACGATAGGTGAAGATGATAGTTTCTTAAATAAATATATAGGAAGAGTTGAGGAGGATACAGCCGATTTTGGAGGAATTGCAGCAGATATTTTTGAAGCCTATACATTAGGGCGTGCTGCGATTGTAGCAAAAAACTATGAAGTACGTGATGAACAAGCAACTATCTTAAGAGATTTAATCTCTCAAGTAATAGGAATTCGTTCTGTATATTACTTACAACAGGGTAGAATGGGAATCGAAAATGAGGACTTTGGAGCAGCTTTTCACGATCTTTCAGAAGGATTCGGGTTTATTTATAGCTTACAGTTTACAAGAAATAC
>CAZJRA010000158.1:0-4505 GCA_964548335.1 uncultured Flavobacteriaceae bacterium
TCACTACTCAGATAGAAAGCTTAGAAAAAGCTAGAGATTGGGGGTTTAAAGTACCTGCTATTTCAAAATTATGCCATTCTATAGATGAGGTATTAGATTTTGTAACTCATTGGGATACGGCACGTGTAGATTTGCCGTATGAGACAGATGGGGTTGTAATAAAGGTAAATAGTTTACAGCAGCAAGAAGAGCTAGGGTATACAGCAAAAGCCCCTAGATGGGCAATGGCATATAAGTTTAAGGCAGAACAAGTAATGACACGCTTACGCGAAATTACTTACCAAGTGGGTCGTACAGGTGCAATCACACCAGTGGCTAATCTAAAACCGGTAGAACTAGCAGGGACAACGGTAAAAAGAGCAAGTCTTCATAATGCAGACCAGATAGCGAAGTTAGATATACGAGAAGGAGATGCTGTTTTTGTAGAAAAAGGAGGAGAGATTATTCCTAAGATTATAGGGGTAAATTTAGGAGAGCGTCCCGAGCATTCTCAAGAAACTCGTTATATAACGCAATGTCCAGAGTGTCATACACCTCTTGTGAGAAAAGAGGGAGAAGCGCAACATTATTGTCCTAATGAAGAAGGGTGTCCTCCACAAATTATAGGTAGAATACAGCATTTTATTTCGCGTAAAGCAATGGATATTGAAGGCTTAGGGGGAGAAACAGTAGCCTTATTGGTTACTCAAGGTCTGATTACTAATTATGCCGATTTGTACACTCTTACTGTAGAGAATGTATTGCCTTTGGAGCGTATGGCGCAAAAAAGTGCCGAGAACTTAGTAAATGGAGTGAAAGCAAGTTCTCAAATTCCTTTTGAAAGGGTGCTTTTTGGTTTAGGGATTAGATATGTAGGAGAAACAGTAGCTAAGAAGTTAGCTAAACATTATAAAAATATTCAAGCTATTATGGCAGCTTCTCAAGAAGAGCTCGTTGCGGTAGATGAGATAGGTGAAAAGATAGCAGAAAGTGTAGTGACGTTTTTTGAAAAACCAGAAAACCATAAATTAATAAGTAGGCTACAATCTTATGGAGTGCAATTAGAAATTTCTGCCGAGAAAATGGCAAATCAAACAAATCTACTTGAAGGAAAAACCTTTGTGGTATCCGGTGTTTTTGAAATGCCTCGTAACGACCTTAAAAAGTTGATAGAAGATAATGGGGGTAAAGCAGGAAGTTCTATATCTTCTAAAACAAGTTATCTCGTAGCAGGAGATAAGATGGGGCCAAGCAAGCGGACTAAAGCCGAAGGTTTAGGAGTGCCTATTATCTCCGAACAGGATTTTCTAGCAATGCTTTCTTAAAGCGTGTTAGGTAAAGTGTTGATTATTAATGTTATTTGTTCAAGTAATAGAGGGGCGTGTTTTTGATGTTTCAAGACCTTTTTGTGTATACCGTTTTATATGCGCATTGATAAATAACAACTAGCTTGTGTAATGTGAATTTTTAGCATTATCTAGAGTAGAATTCTTGAATGATTTTTAGCTACATTTGCCGTAATTTTAAGATATATGTTTTTAAACAAATCAAAGACGAAATCTATTGTTAAGCAGCTTGATAAGGTAAACAGTAAGCGTGCGCCTGTAACTGTAGGCAATAAATTAAAGTCTTTATGTATCGTAGAGGTGGATGAACATAAATTTGACAGAAAGAAAATAAAAAAGCTTTCGGCTTTATTAAAGGTAAAAGAAAAAGACATTGTGTTTAGGTCTTTTGTAAAAACCAAAAGCAAAGAGGATAAAGAAAATCCAGTGCTTTTTTCTCCTAAGGATATAGGTTGGAGAGGGGTTTTTAAAACACCAAGTTTAAAAGAACTAAACAAGGTAAACTTCGACATCATTATAAGTTATTATACAGAAGATAATATCACGTTAAATGCTGTTTCTTCTTTAACGAAAGGGAAGTTTAAAGTGGGGTTGAGAGAAAACGCATATCAAGCTCACGACCTTAGTTTAGAGGTTAAAGTAGGAGAAACAGATATCTTCTTATCAGAATTAGAAAAATATTTAAAAATCTTGAAAATACTATAGTTATGAAATCACTTCGCGGTTTGGGTGTCGCTTTGATTACCCCATTTAAAAAAGACTTAAGTGTAGATGTACCTGCTTTAAATAAGTTGGTAGAATATAATATACAAGAAGGAGCAGACTTTCTCGTAGTTCTTGGGACTACAGGAGAGAGTGCAACCCTAACATCTGAAGAAAAGGAACTTGTAATAGAAACGATTATTAACACTACTAATAAACGAGTGCCACTTGTTTTAGGAGTAGGAGGAAATGATACAGAGGTATTAAAGAAACAAGTTGCAGATAAAGAAAAGTTAGCGCCTTTTGATGCTATACTTTCGGTATCTCCATATTATAATAGACCTTCGCAAGAAGGGATTTATCAGCACTACAAAGCTCTTGCTGAGGTTACTGTAAAGCCTATTATCATGTATAATGTTCCTTCTCGTACAGGAAGTAATATGGCTCCAGAAACAATTGTAAAACTTGCAAACGAATTTGATACGCTTATAGGTATTAAAGAAGCAGGTGGTGATATGGATAAAGCACTTCGTATTTTGAGAGATAGACCAGAAGGGTTCTTAGTTTTATCTGGAGATGATATGCTAGCATTGCCTATGGTAACCGCAGGTGGAGATGGCGTAATTTCAGTAATTGGACAATCACTTGTAAGTGCATTTTCTCAAGTAATGAGAGATGGCTTAAACGGTGCGTCAAAAGAAGCGTATCAAACACATTATACAGCAATGCCTTCAATAGACCTTATCTTTGAAGAAGGAAATCCAGTAGGGATTAAAGAGTTATTGATGCAACAAGGAATTTGTGAAAACTATGTGCGATTACCTCTTGTAAAAGCTTCCTCAGGATTAAATCAAAAAATTAAAGAATTCTTAAAAGATTGGAAGTAAGCGTTAATCTTATATTAATCTTAAGAATTGTCTAATAAATACAGCTATTTTTGATTTCCGCTACAAGGTTTTAGTATGTAAACCTTTTTGTGTAATTTTACCTGCTGTTTTAAACGCTTATGAAGAATCTTTTTATTTTATTGATTACCGCATTATTGCTAGGTTCTTGCTCACCTTATTTAAAAGTTCTTCAATCAGATGATTTAAAACTTAAATACAGCGTTGCGGATTCTTTATACAACCAAGGCAAGTATAAAAAATCACTGCAATTGTGGGAGCAAATAGTACCTTCGTATAGAGGGAGGCCCAATGCAGAGCGTGTGATGTATTTATATGCAGATACTTTTTATCAATTGGAAGATTACTATACAGCAGGTTATCAACTTGAGCGTTTTGTAACGGCATATCCAGAAAGTGAAAAACGAACGGAAGCTGCTTTTAAAGGGGCAGAAAGTTATTATAATCTTTCACCAAGATACAATTTAGACCAAGCAGATACTTATAAAGCAATGGATAAGTTGCAAACGTTTATAAATTCTTATCCAGATTCTGAAAACTTGGGGCGTGCTAATGAAATGATTCAAGAGTTGCTTACCAAGATAGAGAAAAAAGAATTTGAGATTGCTAAAGGGTATAATAAGATAGGCGCGAGTAGAGGTACTTTTCCTAATGCAATTAAAGCTTTTGATAATTTCTTATCAGCACATCCAGGAAGTGTATACAGTGAGGATGCTTATTTTTGGAGATTTGACAGTGCTTATCAACTAGCAAAAGGTAGTGTAGAACGATTAAAGAAAGAAAGATTAGATGCAGCGAAAGATGCACATAGTCTTTTAATAAAATACTTCCCAAGCGGGAAATATAACGAAGAAGCAACAAAAATGATAGAAGATATAAATAAGCTTCTAGAAGAAAGTAAAAACCTAAACAGTAAGTGATGAATATTAAAGAACTTGATGCACCAGTAAGTACTACTACAATAGATAAAAACCTTGTAGATGCACCCACAGATAATATCTATGAAGCGATATCTATCATAGCAAAGCGTGCAACTCAGATTAATACAGAAATTAAAAGAGAGCTTACAGATAAGTTAGATGAGTTTGCTACATTTAATGATAGCCTTGAAGAAATTTTCGAAAACAAAGAACAAATAGAAGTATCTAAGTTTTACGAGCGTCTTCCTAAAGCACACTCACTTGCTGTACAAGAATGGTTAGAAGACCGTATTTATAGTAGAGATACGAGTATTACGGAAGAAACAACTAACGATTAAGTTAGTGTCCGTTTTAAACGGTAAAAAAGTACTTCTAGGAGTTACTGCAGGTATTGCGGCTTATAAAAGCGCTATGCTTGTAAGAGCTTTTATAAAAGCCGGGGCAACCGTACAGGTTGTTATGACAGAAAAGGCGAAGGACTTTGTAACCCCACTTACATTAAGTACGCTGTCTAAAAATCCTGTGCACTCTTCATTTACTATAGAAGGAGATGATAACGCAGTTTGGACAAATCACGTAGAGCTAGGGCTTTGGGCAGACCTTATGGTTATTGCTCCAGGTACTGCAAATACTTTGTCTAAAATGGCAAGTGG
>CAZJRA010000159.1:0-4502 GCA_964548335.1 uncultured Flavobacteriaceae bacterium
ATAAAATAGAAATGGTAACGGTTATCCAAAAAGGAACTCCCATTGTGTCAAAGACTAATAACTGTAAGACATTAGAAACAAGGTAGAGTCTAAAACTAGCACCTACAATACGGCTAAGCAAGAAAAAAGAAGCACCCGTTTTATAGGAAGCGTTTCCAAAACGGCCGTCTAAATAGGTGTATATAGAGGTGAGGTTTAATTTATAATAAAGTGGGAGTAGTACAAGACCAATAACGGCATAGCCTACGGTATATCCAAGGACTACTTGGAAATAGCTAAAGCTAGAGGCTTCTATCCAACCCGGAACCGATATAAAAGTAACACCAGAGAGGGAAGCGCCTATCATTCCAAAGGCAACAAGATACCAAGGTGATTGTTTACCGGCTTTAAAAAAATCATTGTTAGAGCCTGTTTTAGAAGTCAAGAAACTAATGAGCATCAAAACCCCAAAATAGCCTGCAATAAGTAAAATTATATGATATGGTTGCATAGCAATGTTTTGTCTTACGAATATAACGCTATTTTTAAGCACATCATCTAACTCAAGTGCAATCTACAGTCTCCTTTTTAATTCTCATTTTTGGAATTGTTATCTTAGCCCCATAAATATAATGTATGAGTATTTTTTATGTCCTTATGGGACTTCTTTTATTAGTAGTAGGAGGTGATTTTCTAGTTAAGTCTTCTGTAGGCCTATCTTTTAAATTAAACATTTCCAAGATGGTTATAGGGCTTACAGTAGTTTCTTTTGCAACGTCAGCTCCAGAGCTATTAGTGAGTTTGCAGGCGGCCTTTGATGGACTTTCTGATATTGCATTAGGAAATGTGATAGGTTCTAATATTGCAAATATTGGCCTTGTGCTAGGTATCACAGCTATTATCTCGTCATTAACGATAGATAAAGATTTTTATAGCTTTAATTGGCCTGTTATGATGCTCTTTTCTGTAGTTCTTTATTTTTTACTTAGCAATGATGGGAAGTTAAGTAAAACAGAGGGTATGGGATTAGTAGTGGCGCTTATGGTATATCTTTTTGTTTTAATTCGCAGAGCGCGAAAAAATAGAGAAGTTGAGGTAGAAGAGGTAGACAGTAGTCTAGAACAGACATCTTATTTTAAAATAGTCATATGGTTATTAATAGGTGCTTTAGCGTTGTATTTTGGATCAGAGTGGTTAGTAAAAGGAGCAAAAGACCTTGCAAAAACAGTTGGGGTGAGTGACTATGCTATTTCTGTAACGGTAATAGCTATAGGTACAAGTGTGCCAGAGCTTGCGGCCTCTGTGATAGCAGCATTAAAAAAAGAGAAAGCAATTTCTGTAGGTAATTTAATAGGATCTAATATATTTAATATAGCATCTGTGTTAGGTATTACTGCTATCGTTAGGCCTATAAATGTCATGGATGACACTATTTTATCTACAAATATATTCTGGATGATAGGTTTTGCAGCAGTACTTGTACCGCTAGCTTTTATTCCTAAACGCTTAGAAATATCCCGTTATAAAGGACTTCTCCTTTTTATAGCGTATTGCGTATTTGTAGCCTTTGCTTTTTTATAAGAATAGAGCCTGTCTTAATAGGATCTTTATTTTAAAATACCATTAAAAATGGTTTTCTATTAAATAATCCTAAGGATATATGTATTAATTTTGCTGTGTGAAAGAAGTATTCTCAAATACATACTTAGGTGATGAGCACGCGATACGTCATTTTGTAAATAGTTTTACAATGTTAGGTCGTGATTTTGATAAGCGTAATCGTAATTCTTTAAAGCTATTTCAATTAGGAGATCAAACGATTAATATTAAGTCGTTTAAGAAACCTAATCTTATAAACAGTTTTATATATGGTTTTCTAAGACCCTCTAAAGCACAGCGATCATTTAACTATGCGCATAAGCTATTAGAAAAGGAGATAGGTACTCCTCAACCTATTGCTTATTTTGAGGAGCGTACTGCTTTTAGGTTTAAGCGTAGTTATTATGTAAGTGAACATTTAGAATATGACCTCACGTATCGTGAACTAGTAAAAGAGTCTGAGTATACTGGGGATGAATCCATATTAACTGCTTTTGGGAAATTTACCTATGAACTCCATAAAAAAGGGATTGAATTCTTAGATCATTCTTTGGGTAATACTTTAATAACTATTAAAAATGAGAACTATCATTTTTATCTAGTAGATCTCAACCGTATGAAGTTTGGGGTGATGGATTTTGAAACTCGAATGAAAAATTTTGAGCGTTTGTCTAAATATAAAGAGCATATACGCTATATGGCTAAAGGGTATGCCCAAGAGAGCGGTGAAGATGAAGATGTGATTTATCAGGCGATGTATAAATACATAATAGCCTTTCAAGATAAGTTTTATAGAAAAAAGCGTTGGAAGAAAAGGCTTAAAATTTCACGTTAAGTAGCGTTGTTACTTCGTTAATTTCTTCTAAAAAAAGATTTGTTTAAATAAGTTTTAAAATAAATTACATTTATTGTTCTTGGAGTAAACGATCTAATTGATCTTGTATCGTTTTGACAGCTGCTTGAGGCTGTGAAGGTGTATTTCCTGAGATTTCCACACCATTTTCAACAAAGCGCACGTTTCCTTTTTTGTCTAAAAGAATTAGTTTAGGAAAGGCATTGTTTGCTAAATCCTTGGATAAGTATTTTCCTCCATGCACAAGTTGCTCAAAATTAAAATCTTTTCTATTTAAAAAGGATTCTACACGTTCCTTACTGTCAAAAGTAATGGCTACAAAATTTACTTTGTCTTTATAAACATCCTTTAAATAATTAAGGTATGGAATCTCTGTAAGGCAAGGTTGACAGGAAGTAAACCATAAGTTAACGAGTGTTACTTTCCCTACATAATCACTATTTTCTCTAATCTCACTTTTTAAGTTTTGTAACTTAAAACTAGGAAGAGGCTTGTTCACGTGTTTTTGAACCCCCACATTAATATCTATAGGAGCCGAGTTAGATTCTAATAAGAATACTTCAACATCTTGGATAAGAGAATCACCTTTAATTTTAGTAGTACGTACCTTATAGTTTACGGTTGTGTACTTATAACCATCTTGATTAGAGTATGTCTCTTCTATGTTTTTGAGCTTTTCACGAAAGCTTTCCTCATCATACAAATCTCCTTGAAAACTGTAGTAAGGTGTTTCTTGAGCGCTAACCAGTGTTGTTATTAATACGGTAAGTAGGAATAGTATTCTCATAATGTAGTTGTATAATGTCTTAAGATACAAAAACAATGCCTTTTCAATAAGATTTAGAGAGAGTTATTGTTTTATAATCGTGTCTCAAGAGATTCTATATGTACTATTATAATGTTTTTCGGTAGGTGCGCCTTCTTTTATGTAATGTATGTTCATAGTTTTTCCAGAGCTGCTGTATTGCTTTATTATCTTCTAACTCTGGATTAGTTTCTACCTCCGTAATTCCTTTCTTATTAAAGAGTTCTTGCATCATCTGAAAAATAATAGCCGTCACCCCCTTGTTTTGATATTCGGGGTCAATGCCTATAAGGTAAAAAGAAGCTTTGTTATTTTTTCTTTTAGCTCTTAATAGATGTTGAAATCCTAGTGGGAATAGTTTCCCGTTTGCCTTTTTAAGTGCTTTAGAGAAAGAAGGCATAGTAATAGAAAAGGCTACAAGGTCTCCTTTTTCATTTTTAATACACTTAATAAAATCGGGGTTTATAAACTTTAGATACGTCTCCTTGTAATGGTCTATTTGATACTGTTGTATAGGGACAAAAGTTTCTAACTGATCATAGGTTTTATTAAGTAGCCCAAACATATCATCTACATAAGGACGTATATCATTTGCATTTTTAAACTCGATGGGCGTAAGTTGATAACGTTCTGCAACGATATCTGCAAATTTATGAACCTTAGCATTTTGATTCTCAGCGTCGTCTACTTTTATGTGGTATTCTACCCATTCTGAAGCTTTCTCAAAACCAAGAGCTTCAAAATGTTCTTTGTAATAAGGGAAATTATACCAGGTAATCATTGTATTAAGGTGCTCAAAACCTTTGATTAATATTCCTGCTTTTTCCATATTAGAAAACCCGACAGGGCCTTCCATATAGTCTAATTGGTTTGCTTTACCTATTTCAGATACTTTATGTAATAACGCTTTGGTAACTTCTATATCGTCTATAGTGTCAAACCATCCAAAACGCATTTTAGGTTTGCCTTGTTGATTTATCTCTATATCATTAATGATAGCACAAATACGTCCTACTGCCTTATTGTTCTTATAGGCTAAAAAGAATTGAGCTGTTGCATTTTTAAAGACAGGGTTCTTACTAGAGTCCATACTATCTAACTCATCTTGTATGATAGGAGGTACCCAATTTGGTTCATTTTTGTATAATCCAAAAGGAAACTTAATAAACTTTTTAAGTTCCTTTTTGGTCTTCATTTCCTTTAAAGTAATCATCAGTACACTTTCTTAGGGTTACTATCTTCCGCCATCTTCACCTGAATCTACAG
>CAZJRA010000160.1:0-4500 GCA_964548335.1 uncultured Flavobacteriaceae bacterium
AATAAGGTTAATATTCATTATAAAATTTGTCAAGAAAAGATAACATTGTATTTTTGTTTGTATCATTTCAAATCAAACTCCATGAGCGGATTACTAAAATCTTCAATAGGCAGAAAAGTAGCAATGGCACTTTCAGGTCTTTTTCTTGTTGTTTTTCTCACACAACATTTTGTTATAAACATTGCTTCTGTACTTTCTCCAGATTTATTTAATACCTGGTCTCATTTTATGGGAACTAACGGATTAGTACAGGCTGGACTACAACCAGTATTAATCTTTGGGGTGATTTTTCACTTTATAATGGGGATTCGATTAGAGTTACAGAACAAAAGTGCTCGTCCAGTTAAATATGCAAACTACAAAGGGAATGCAGCAGCTACATGGATGTCACGTAATATGATTTATACAGGTCTTGTAATACTAGCATTTTTAGGATTACACTTTTATGATTTCTTTATTCCAGAACTTACACATAAATATCTAGATGGTGATATGACAGGACTATTGGATCCTAACAATCCTGCTCTTGGATTTAAATATTACCCAGAGACAGTTCATAAATTTGAAAACCCATTAAGAGTAGGTTTCTACGTAGTGTCATTTATCTTATTAATGCTACACTTACTACACGGTTTTCAATCGTCATTACAATCTATAGGATTTAATAATAAATATTCAAAAATGCTTAAAGTAGTAACTAAAGCTTGGGCAATAATTATCCCAATAGGCTTCATATTTATTGCTTTATATCATCACTTCAATCAATTATCTCACTAAAAACAATCGCTATGGCTTTAGATTCAAAAATACCTCAAGGACCACTAGCTGATAAGTGGACTAATCATAAAAACAACATTAACCTTGTAAACCCTGCAAACAAGCGTCTTATAGACATTATTGTAGTTGGTACAGGTTTAGCCGGAGGATCTGCAGCAGCAACGCTTGCAGAACTCGGATACAATGTAAAAGCATTTTGCTTTCAAGATTCACCTCGTCGTGCGCACTCTATTGCAGCACAAGGAGGGATTAATGCAGCTAAGAACTACCAAGGAGATGGAGATTCTAATTATCGCCTATTTTACGATACTGTAAAAGGAGGTGATTACCGTTCTCGTGAAGCAAACGTATATCGTCTTGCAGAAGTATCTGCAAACATTATCGATCAATGTGTGGCTCAAGGAGTGCCATTTGCACGTGATTACGGAGGATTACTAGATAACCGTTCATTTGGAGGAGTACTCGTAAGTCGTACTTTTTATGCAAAGGGGCAAACAGGACAGCAATTGTTACTAGGAGCTTATTCTGCAATGAACCGTCAGATAGGTCGTGGTAAGATTAAAGTATACAATCGCCATGAGATGCTAGATGTCGTAAAAGTAGACGGAAAAGCGCGTGGCATTATTACTCGTAATTTAATTACTGGAGAAATAGAACGTCATTCTGCTCACGCAGTAGTATTAGGAACAGGAGGATATGGTAACGTATTCTATCTTTCTACTAATGCAATGGGATCTAACGTAACTGCAGCTTGGAAAGCTCATAAGAGAGGTGCTCATTTCGCAAATCCTTGTTATACACAAATACACCCAACGTGTATTCCTGTATCTGGAGATCACCAGTCTAAATTAACCCTGATGTCAGAATCATTACGTAATGATGGACGTATTTGGGTACCTGCTAAAAAAGAAGATTCAATCGCAATTCGTGAAGGAAGATTAAAACCTACGGATATAAAAGAAGAAGATAGAGATTATTACTTAGAGCGTCGTTATCCAGCATTTGGAAACTTAGTCCCTCGTGATGTAGCATCTCGTGCTGCTAAGGAGCGTTGTGATGCTGGTTTTGGAGTAAACAAAACAGGAGAAGCAGTATATCTTGATTTTGCTAGTGCCATACAACGTTATGGTAAAGAGCAAGCATACATACACCATGAAGATGCAGGCGACCCTTCTGTTGTGAAAAAACTTGGAACAGAGGTTATCAAAAATAAATATGGAAACTTATTTCAGATGTATGAGAAAATCGTAGATCAAAATCCATATGAAACGCCTATGATGATTTACCCAGCGGTACATTACACAATGGGAGGTCTTTGGGTAGACTATAATTTACAGACATCAGTAGAAGGTTTATACTCAATAGGAGAAGCAAACTTCTCAGACCACGGAGCAAACCGTCTTGGAGCTTCTGCATTAATGCAAGGTTTAGCAGATGGGTACTTTGTACTCCCTTATACAATAGGAGATTATTTATCTAACGATATCCGTACAGGGCCAATAGCTACAGATACAAAAGAATTTGAAGAAGCAGAACAAAGCGTCCGAAAGCAAATAGATGCACTTGTCAATAATAATGGGTCTAAGGCTGTGGATTACTTCCATAAAAAACTTGGAAAAATCATGTGGAACAAATGTGGAATGTCTCGTAATGCAACAGGTCTCGCATCTGCCATAGAAGAGATATCTACCCTACGTGATGAGTTTTATAAAGAAGTACGTGTTCCTGGAGGACAGGATGAATTTAATGAAGAACTTGCAAAAGCATTACGTGTAGCAGACTTCTTAGAATTAGGAGAGTTATTTGCTAAAGATGCGCTTAACAGAAATGAGTCTTGTGGTGGACACTTTAGAGAAGAGTCTGTAGAACTAGATGGACCTCAAAAAGGAGAAGCTAAGCGTGATGACAAGAATTTTACATATGTATCTGCTTGGGAATATAAAGGAGCACCTAAAGATGCTGTATTGCATAAAGAAGAGCTTACTTATGAGAATATTGAATTAAAACAAAGAAGTTATAAATAAGAAAGAGATATGAAACTAACGTTAAAAATTTGGCGTCAAAAGAACGCTCAAGCTAAAGGACAAATGGTGACATACCCAATTGATGGGATAGATGGCGATATGTCTTTCTTAGAAATGATGGATGTTCTTAACGATGAGCTTATCAACAAAGGAGAGGAGCCAGTAGTTTTTGATCACGATTGTCGTGAGGGAATATGCGGAGCCTGTTCTATGTTTATTAATGGAGAGGCTCACGGCCCAGATCGTTTAATAACAACTTGCCAGTTACACATGCGTAAATTTAAGGATGGTGAAACCATTACTATTGAGCCTTGGAGAGCTGCAGGATTTCCAGTAATAAAGGATCTTATTGTAGATCGTTCATCTTTTGACCGTATACAACACGCAGGAGGTTTTATCTCTGTTAATACTTCTGGAAACACTCAGGATGCAAATTCAATTCCTATTGAAAAAGTAAATGCAGATGCCGCTTTTGACGCAGCCACTTGTATAGGTTGTGGAGCTTGTGTAGCAAGTTGTAAAAACTCAAGTGCGATGCTATTTGTATCTGCAAAAGTAAGTCAGTTTGCGTTATTACCACAAGGTCAAGTAGAAGCTACAGACCGTGTACTTAATATGGTGAAACAAATGGATGATGAAGGTTTTGGTAACTGTACTAACACTGGTGCTTGTGAAGTAGAATGCCCTAAAGGAATTTCTCTTGAAAATATAGCACGTATGAATCGTGAGTATATGACAGCTTCTTTAAAAGGATAGTCTTCTAATATTTATACTAAAATATAAAAAGCCTGAGTATATACTCAGGCTTTTTATATTTTATTCTATGTTCTGATCTTCGTATTCAGGATACAAAAACTTATTATATGGAAAGCGTGTTACATGAATTTCTCTCACGCGTTCATATACCTTCTTTCTAAAGGCTTCTAGGTTCCCTTTATTTAAAGCAGAAATAAAAATAGCGTCACCATTTGCTCTAGACATCCACGTTTTTTCCCACTCTTCTAGAGAATAATGTGCTCCTGTTCGCTCTATCATAAGGTCTTCTTCGTCAAAATCTTCTGCTTTATAGGCATCTATTTTATTAAAGACCATTAACGTGGGTTTATCCCTACTTTCTATTTCATCAAGAATCTTATTTACAGAAGCGATATGATCCTCAAACTGTGGATGCGATATGTCTACCACATGTAATAGCAGATCTGCCTCTCTAACCTCATCTAAGGTACTCTTAAAAGAGTCTACTAACTGAGTAGGGAGCTTACGAATAAACCCAACCGTATCAGACAACAAAAAAGGTAAGTTTCCTATCACAACTTTGCGCACCGTAGTATCAAGAGTAGCAAAGAGTTTATTTTCGGCAAAAACAGCACTTTTTGCAACGGTGTTCATTAAAGTACTTTTACCCACGTTAGTATATCCCACAAGAGCAACGCGCACTAGAGCCCCTCTATTTCCCCTTTGGGTAGACATTTGCTTATCTATTGTCTTAATCTTTTTCTTAAGCAAAGCAATACGATCACGTACAATCCTTCTATCTGTCTCAATCTCTGTCTCTCCTGGCCCACGCATTCCGATACCTCCTCGTTGTCGCTCAAGGTGCGTCCATAAACCTACTAATCTAGGGAATAAATTTTCGTACTTCGGTAAATCTACCTGAGTAAGGGCATAACTAGTTTGAGCACGTTGCGCAAAAATATCT
>CAZJRA010000161.1:0-4488 GCA_964548335.1 uncultured Flavobacteriaceae bacterium
ATTCTTACAAAGTAGTAAATTATTATCCAGCCATTGAAATTAGGGCATAAAAAAGCCACACTAGAGCGTGGCTTTAAAATATTATGAGTATGCTGTCTTTATAATTTTTTAAAGATAGCTTCCATTCTTTCTTTTTCTTCTGCAGCAAGTTCAGAATCTACAAGGATACGACCACTATGCTCATCTATAATTATTTTCTTACGACTAGCAATTTCAACCTGTACTTGTGGTGGAATTGTAAAGTAAGAACCTCCAGAAGCTCCTCTCTCTACAGGAACAACAGCTAGACCGTTTCTTACATTAGTACGTATACGCTTGTATGCTTTTACAAGACGCTCTTCCATCCCTTTTTCGAAATCTTCACTTTTCTTAAGTAATGCTTTTTCTTCTTTCTCTGTTTCAGAAAGAATTGCATCTAATTCACTTTTCTTGTGCTTAAGGTGTGTTTCTCTTTCTTCAAGACGCTCTTTAGCGGTGTTTATAACCTCACCTTTTTGTTCTATCTGAGCTTTGTACTCCTTGATGTTCTTATCAGCTAATTGAATTTCTAATTCTTGAAACTCAACTTCTTTACTTAATGCATTAAACTCACGGTTGTTACGCACGTTTTGTTGCTGCTCTGTATATTTCTTAATAGAAACTTTAGAATCTTCTATCTGAATTTTCTTAGTTTTAATTTGATCTTCTACAAGCGAAAGGTCACTTTCTAACTTTTCGATTCTCTTATTAAGACCAGCTACTTCATCTTCTAGATCTTCTACCTCTAAAGGAAGTTCTCCTCGTACATTACGAATCTGATCTACTCGAGCGTCTATAAGCTGTAAATCGTATAGAGCGCGTAATTTTTCTTCTACTGTAGCTTCTTTTTTCTTAGCCATAACTTTAAAAATAATTGATAGGATTGGTATTATTATCCGATAAAAGGACTGCAAAATTACGAATTTTTTCTGTAAGATAGTCTGCTATAAGTGATTTTGTAAACCGTTCACTTTCATAATGCCCTACATCTGCCAGAATTATTCGGTTCTCTGCTTGATAATAGTCGTGGTATTTTAGATCTGCAGTGACGTAAGCGTCTGCCTTTTGGGCTAATGCAGCTTTTATTCCAAAAGCACCACTACCTCCTAAAACGGCTACTTTTTTTATTTTTTTATTGAGTAAAGGAGAGTGTCGGACACCTCCTGTTTTAAATGTAGATTTTATGAGTGTAAGAAAATCATTTTCGGTTAATGGTGTTTCTAATATTCCTATCATTCCCATTCCCACATGTTGATTTTCATTTTCAAGAGCAGTAATCTCGTACGCTACTTCTTCATAGGGATGATTAGCAACTAACGCTTTTAGAATTGCTTTTTTATGATGTTTTTCAAAAGTGAGGTGTACTTGTGTTTCATCTTCAGTGTGTTGCTTTCCTTTTTCTCCAACAAAAGGGTTGGTGTTTTCGCCTGCTCTAAAAGTACCTTTTCCAGGGAGACTAAAACTACATTGGTCATAGTTGCCTATATGACCTGCTCCTGCTGTATATAAACATTCCTTTAGTGCTTTCGCGAAAGCGTGAGGAACATAGGTTGTTAGTTTGTATAGGTTGTCTTTTTTAGGCAAAAGTATTTTTGTGTCGGTTAACTGTAAAGCCTTTGCCATAGCATAACTTACACCGTGGGGCATTGTATCTAAAGCAGTGTGAATGGCGTAGATGGCAATATCATTTTTTAAGGCTTTTATGACCGCTCTCTCAACATAGCTATTTCCGTTTAATCGTTTTAATCCAGAAAAAATAATAGGGTGAAAACAAATGATAAGGTTACACTTTTTTGCAATAGCTTCATCTACAACTTTCTCTAAGGCATCGTGAGCCACAAGTATATTACTTACTTGTACTGCGGGGTTGCCAACTAGTAATCCTACATTGTCAAAATCTTCTGCCTGAGCAAGAGGTGCCCATTGCTCTAATAACTCACTTACTTCGTGTATTGTCATAATTTGATCTTATGAGGTAAAGATAAAAATTATACCTTCGTCACCTATGAAGCACTTACGTAAATTATTGTTTCCTTTTTCTGCAGTGTATTACTGCGTGGTATGGGTGCGTAATTTTTGTTTTGACAGAAAATTGTGTGTATCTAAGTCGTATAGCTTTCCCTTAATCTGTATAGGTAATTTGAGTACAGGAGGAACCGGTAAAACACCTATGACAGAATATATGATACGGTTGTTAAAAGACCGTACCTCTTTGGGAGTGTTAAGTAGGGGGTATGGGCGTAAAACAAAAGGGTATATTGAAGTCGATGCATTACATACTGCTACAGAAGTAGGAGATGAACCTTTACAATATGCTTCTAAATTTAAAGGTGTTAGAGTGGCTGTTTGCGAAGATAGAAAGACAGGTATAACGCAATTGAGGTCTGATAAGCCTAAGCCAGAGTTGATTCTCCTAGATGATGCTTTCCAGCATAGAAAAGTGTCTGCGGGTTTTAATATAGTGCTTACGTCATATAAAGAGCTTTTTTACAAGGACTATGTGTTGCCTGTAGGAAACTTAAGAGACATTCGCAAGCAGGCTAAGAGGGCAGAGGCTATTGTAGTCACTAAATGTCCACCCACCATATCCGAACGAGAGAAGCAAGAAATACGAACTAAGATTTTGCGCTACTCTAATAGTCCTGTTTATTTCACGACGATAGATTATGATCAAACAGCACGTCATAAACAAGAAGATGTAGCGATCACAGCGCTTAAAGATGAAGATGTGACCCTAGTAACGGGAATAGCAAACCCAGTACCATTATTAAATTTCCTCGAGAGCAAAGACGTTACTTACATGCACAAGAAATATCGTGATCATTATAATTTCACACCTAGTGACATAGCTTATTTAAAGAAGTGTTCTTGCATACTCACTACAGAAAAGGATTATATGCGTTTAAAATCTATATTAACTCATGATAATCTCTATTATCTACCTATTACAGTACGCTTTTTGGGAGATGATGCAGTAGTATTTGAGAAAATGATTGAAGATTTTATGAGTCGTTAACCTTTTGCTTTTTTAAGAGCCTGTTGTATTTTGTAAAAGAACTCATCTATTTTGTACGGCTTAGGGATAATGTCATTAATACCTGACTTTTTAAGCCTTTCTGCGTTTTCTTCTAGAGCAACGGCAGTAAGAGCGAGAATAGGTATTGTATTATTAAACTCCCTAATGCGTTTTGTTGCTTCTAGACCACCTATACCAGGCATATGAATATCTATAAGTATTAAATCATATTCTTCTGAGCGTGCTTTTTCTAAAGCCATTTCTCCACTATCTGCTACATCACAAGAGATTTTGTTTTTCTCAAGGATTTTGCGAGTAATCATCTGGTTAATCTTATTGTCTTCTACAACTAAAAAGGTGTGGTTTTCTAAAGCAGCATAGTCTACATCATATGTTTTATTGTAGTCACTTTTCTCTTTGTCTGATAATAATATGTTATCAAATTCTAGGTCAAAAGAAAACTTAGAGCCTTTACCTAAAGTACTTTCTAAAGTAATCTCACTATTAAGTAAATCCAGCAAGTTTTTTACAATAGATAGACCAAGTCCTGTTCCTCCAAATTTTCTATTTATAGCTACAGACCCTTGTGTGAAGCTTTCAAAAATACTGTTCTGTTTGTCTTTAGAGATTCCTTCTCCATTATCTTCTATTTCAAAATGAAGGTTGATGCTCTTTTTAGACTCATTTACTTTTTGAACTCTTAAATAAATATCACCGTTTTGAGTAAACTTAATTGCATTTCCTACTAGATTGATAAGTACCTGTGAAATGATTAACGAGTCTCCTAATATATCTTTAGGAATGTTTTCTCCAAATTGAAAATGAACTTTATTACCCTTATCGTTAGCAGATTTTTCTAAAGCAAACAAAACATCTTGAATACGCTTTTTTAAATTAAAAGCTTTCTTCTCGACTTCTACTTTATCTGCTTCGAGCTTATTTAGGTCGAGAATGTTATTAATGAGTGATAAAAGATGCTCCCCAGAGAATTTAATAGAGTTGAGGTATTTTTTTTGTTCTTCTGTTGGGTTCTCTTTTAGCAATAGGTGAGTAATACCTGTTACAGCGTATATAGGGGTTCTAAGCTCGTGCGTGATATTAGATAAAAATTGAGCTTTTGCAGCAGTAGCTTTCTCAGCATTTTCTTTTGCAATTCGAAGCTCTGTGTTTTTTGATTGCAGTAATTTATTTTCCCTATTTCTTAAGTTAATACTTCTGTATAGATAAAGAGTAAGACATAGTAGCAATACTATTGCAAGTGTGACAATAACTTGCTTATAAGTGTTTTTAGAATCCTTTTCAGTAAACGCTGAAGATGTATTATGTGACTCTTCTTGTAGCTCGGGATTTTCTATTTTACTATCAATAGATAGGTTAGTGTTTTCAATATTGTTAAGACCACTAGAGGTGCTTTCTAAAGAAGATATTGTGGATGTGACAAGATTTGAGTCAGC
>CAZJRA010000162.1:0-4480 GCA_964548335.1 uncultured Flavobacteriaceae bacterium
TAACTCTTTTTGAAAAGCATGTACTTCTGGCCCATTTACAAAAGCGGTATTATTAATAACTTCTTGTATTGATGCATCTACGCGTTCTTTTATGTCTGCATATTGACCTTTAAGGTCTACCATTTGTATTTTTTTCATTCTAAGAGAATTTTCGGAAATTCGAAGTTTTATGACTTATGAGAAACAATGTTTTGTACAATGAATCGATGTAAAAATACAAAATCTGTATCCTGTAGCCAATGTATTTTATGACAAAGCGGTATTTTAGCTATTATGCATTTCTTATATAATTTTACTATTACTTTATTACATTGGTTTTTGCCAGTGAGTACTGTCATTAGTAAGAAGATGAAGCTTTTTGTAAAAGGGCGTAAAAATGTATTTAAACAGCTAGAACAACAACTTGAAAAAGAGAAACCGGTTATTTGGTTTCATACAGCGTCGTTAGGAGAGTATGAGCAAGCGGTTCCTGTAATGGAAGTTTTAAAAAAACAATTTAAAGGACATCAACTAGTTCTTACCTTTTTTTCGCCGTCAGGCTATGAAAATAAAAAAGAGAACGCTTTTGCGAAAGCTACCGTATACTTACCCCTGGATACGCCTAAAAATGCACGTAAGTTTTTAGATATTGTAAAGCCAGAAATGGCCTTTTTTGTTAAGTATGAGTTCTGGCCTAATTATTTACAGGAGCTTAATAGATTGCATTGCCGAACATTTTTGCTCTCAGGAGTTTTTAGAAAACAACAACCTTTCTTTAAATGGTATGGGCGTTGGATGGTGTCAGCATTAGATACTTTTGAGTATTTCTTCTTGCAAAATGAAGACTCATTTAAATCTCTTGGAGAACTAGGGTTTTCTAATAAGGTGGTGAGTGGTGACACACGTTTTGATAGAGTATCTAGGCAACTAGAAATGGATAATGATTTGGATTTTGTTGAAGAATTTAAAGAGAATTCTCTTTGTGTTGTTTGTGGGAGTACTTGGCCATTAGGAGAAAATGCTTTGACGGGCTTTATTAACGATAATGAGGGAGTTGCCAAGTTTATTATTGCGCCACATGAGATACGAGTAGATAGAATAGCTAAGCTTAAACAAAGCTTAAAAGTAAAAACTGTTTTGTACTCAGAGATGCAAGGCAAGGATTTGAAAAACTACGATGTGCTTATTGTGGATACGATTGGATTATTAACCAAGGTGTATAGCTATGCAGATATCGCTTATGTAGGAGGTGCAATGGGAGGAACAGGATTACATAATATTTTGGAGCCTGCTACTTTTGGTGTTCCTATACTTACAGGGCAACATATAGATAAATTTCCAGAGGCAAAACAATTACAACAGTTAGAGGGGCTACATCTTGTGCGTGATGCAGAAGAATTAGAAAATATACTTTCAAGACTTCTAAAAGATACTAACTTTAGAAACCAAACGGGAATGATTACAAGTCGCTTTATTAACGATAATGTAGGAGCGACAAATTGTGTTATGGAATATTTAGAAAAGCATTCATGAGACTTGTAAAATTCTTAGGTGTTTTATTACTAGCCTGCCTATTAACACTGATAACTCAAATAGGAGGATTACTTTTTTTAGTATGTTATCTTGTTTTTAGAAAAAATAAAGTGAAGCTTGTCCTAAGTTTTGTGGTATTATACTTAGTAAGCACATTTTTATTAGTTCCGTTAATCGCACCTGTTTTTGGTAGAGAAAAAATCAAGACGACTAAAAGTGTAAAGCTTCATATATTTTTAACGAGTTTGACTAACAGGAATTATGTGGTTCCTCAAGTAAATGATGTTTTGTATCAAGTATCAAAGGGTTTACAGAAATCATATCCTAAAATTCACATACACTGTTTGGATGCTAATTTTCCATTTTGGGATGGCTTTCCATTATTCCCTCACTTAAGTCACAATGATGGGAAGAAACTAGATATTTCGTTAATCTATCAAGACGAGAAAGGTAGAGTTGTAAATGATAAGCCTTCTAGAAGTGGTTATGGTATTTTTGAAGTTCCTAAGAGTAATGAATATGACCAAATTGCTGTTTGTAAAAGAAAGGGGTATTGGCAATACGATTTCCCAAAGCACCTAACACTTGGAGAGCTTACTCCAGATTTAAATATGTCTAGTAAGGCAACTAAAAAATTACTTGTTGAAATTTTAAAGATTAAAGAAGTTTCAAAGGTTTTTGTAGAGCCACACTTACGGTCAAGAATGCAACTAACTCATCCTAAACTACGATATCACGGTTGTAAAGCGGTTAGGCATGATGACCATATACACTTACAGGTAAAATAGCGTTATACCGTTACTGCTTCTCTTAAGTATCTTCTAAAAGGCATTAACTCTAGGTAGACGTCTATGCAGTATTCCTGAAAATTAGGGTCAAGTACCTTTGTTTTGTCAAAAGAGACTTCTACGCCTAAAGTTTTTTGGCGTAATAAATGAATATGAGGATGATCTTTAGCATATCCTTTAGGAGCTGTTTTTAAAGGATTGTCGTTATATAGTTCTTTAAATATTTTTTTAAACGAAGGTTTTGTAAGTATAGTTTCTAGCTCTTCTCCGTTATAATCAATGGCTTCACGTATACTGTTTAAAATATTTTTTTCTGGTCGCCAGTAGCCTCCTGCAAGTAAATTTTGTTTGAGCCCAATTTCAATATAAAAATCACCTTGTTTGGTAAGTTGGTCTAAACCTGCAGCAAAATGGTCTTTATATACAGGCTTATTGGGTTGAAACATAAGGTTGTTATTAATGCGATTAATACCTTTTTTGCCAGGCGTGTCAAAATACAAAGGATCTACCCGCGCAAGTTTGATATTAAGCTCATCCAGCCAAGAGATAAAAAAACTACGAACAGCATTATACTCTTTACGATGCGCATCCATCCATTCTTTAGAGTTGTTTTGTTGTAATCGTTCTAGAAACGCATAAAGTTCTACAAATCCCATTAGGCTTTAAAGGTTTTTAATTGACTTTTTAATTCCTGCATAGATGCTTGTAGTTCTCGCAATAAGGTGCTTTCACCTTGGGTGTCAATATTAAAAGTAAGTTTACTGTTTACTTGCCAAATTTCTTGAATATCACTTATAGATACTTCATAAGGTACATACTCTTCATTTAAGGAAATTAATATCACTTTTGATGGGTCAGGGAGTTTCTGTAATTTTTTTACGACAACAGCATCTTGCATTACAATAACATAAATCTTGTTGTCACTTGCATCTTGTAAACTTTGCACACCTTTTGCAAGTACCCAATCATCAGGTCTAAAGGAAGGGAGCATACTATCTCCTTCTACTTGAAAACCTCTATATGTCGCATTGCGATACTGCGGTAAAGGAAGGTCAAAGGCAGGCAATTTTTGATACCACTCTACATCTGCAATATTGTTAGGATATCCTGCAGCTGCCTTTTGATTAACAAGAACCATATTTTCTTGTTCTTCTTTATCTACTATAACTACTTTAGGACTTACATCTCCTTGGTCTGTAAGCAGCTGTTTTTGATTGCTATACCCATACACCCATAAAGGGTTTATGTTAAAAAGGCGGAGAAGTTCGGTAACAACACGTCCAGATAGTTTCGTGCGTCCTCGCTCAATATCTGCAGTACTGTGTTTAATACCTAGTTGTTGTGCAAACTCTGCCTGTGTAAAATCATGATCTTCACGAATTTCTTTAAATCGTCGTATTTCTGAAGGTAATTCATTTGTTCCCATAAGGTAAATGTATTAAAATTAGGAATATTTCCTAGTGTGTATTTGTAAAATAATTATTGTAAACTACTTAGTTAGATTATAAAGTAGGCCACAATTAAAGTAATTTATAATCTCAAATATTTTCATTTTGCTTTCGCGAAAGTGTAAAAAGCATATTTCATCGATAAATTATCAATTATTTAACAATACAATGTCTTGAATGCAATAAATATCATATTTTAGTGTCTTTAAAATTTTAATTTATCAAAAACAAATAATCAATTATGAAAAAATTAATGTTAGGAGTGGCTGCTTTAGCTATGATTGTAAGTGTTTCTTCTTGTAGAGAAGTACAAGAGAAAGCTGGTGATGCTGTAGGAGGAGCTGTTGATGCTGCTGGAAGCGCTGTTAATGCTGCAGGTAATGCTGCTGGAGGAGCTGTTGATGCTGCTGGTAATATGGTTAAAGATGCTGGTAACATGGCAAAAGATGCTGCAGGTAACGCTGTTGACGCTGCAGGAAATGCTGTTGACGCTGCTGGAAATATGGCAAAAGATGCTGCTGGTAACGCTGTTGATGCTGCAGGGAATATGGTGAAAGATGCTGGAAATATGGCAAAAGACGCTGCAGGTAACGCTGTTGATGCTGCAGGTAATGCTGTTGATGCTGCTGGAAATATGGCAAAAGATGCTGGTAATATGGCAAAGGATGCTGCTGGTAATGCAATGGATAAAGCTGGGAGTATGGCAAAAGATGCTGCCGGAAATGCAGTAGA
>CAZJRA010000163.1:0-4460 GCA_964548335.1 uncultured Flavobacteriaceae bacterium
TATACAATCAGAGGGAATCACTACAGCTGTTAAGTTTGTAAAATAGGAATACAATAATAAGTTTATAAAAAAGGAGGCTACTATAAAAGTAGCCTCCTTTTTGTTTTTATTACAATACCTCAACAACCAAATAAGTTGACGAAAATTTGATTTATTTATTAAGTGAAGAACTAATAGAAAAATCACTAACAGTCTATAATAATAAGAGATTATATAATAATTATAATACAGTCATTTTATAAACAACAAAAACCCTGTGAATCTAGATTCACAAGGTTTTTGTTAATACTAATTAATTTTAGGTCGTATCAGTAGCTCACAAGAGTACTCTCCTCCTATTTCTTAGGCGAATCTTTAAGTATTTCTAATACAAAGTCCCAATATTTTTGAACGCTAGAAATACTCGTACGCTCATCTGGTGAGTGTGCTCCTTTTATAGTAGGCCCAAAAGAAATCATATCCATATCAGGATAATTCTGTCCTAAAATACCACACTCTAAACCTGCGTGACAAGCTGCAACGTGTGCTTTTTCTCCATTGATCTTTTCATATTTATCTACTAACACCTCTAGAATAGCACTTTGCATATTAGGTGCCCATCCAGGATAATCTCCTGACAAGTCTACCTCACAACCCATCAACTCAAAGGTTGCTCTTAACCCATTAGCCAAGTCTGTTTTAGAACTCTCTACAGAAGAACGTGTAAGGCACCCTATTTTAATCTGTCCTTCTTTAACCAAAACTCTCGCTACATTATTAGAAGTTTCTACAAGGTCGCTAATGTCAGGACTCATCCTATACACACCATTTAAAGCCGCATACAAAGCCTTTGTCAATCCCTCTTGCACTCCTAAATCCATTACTTTTTGTGGAGTTTCGGTTTCTGTGATAATAATCTCTAATTCTGGTTCTATGCTAGCAAACTCTTTTTTAATAGCTGTGCTCATTAAACCTAGTTCCAACTCAAAAGCGTCTTGATGTACCTTATCTATAACCACAACAGCATTACTCTCTCTAGGGATTGCATTACGCAAACTTCCTCCATCTATACTTGACACACGTAATCCGTAGTTTTCAAAACCTCCATACATAAGCCTATTAATAAGCTTATTTGCATTTCCTAATCCTTTATGGATATCCATACCTGAATGACCTCCTTGAAGACCTCTAACCGTAATACCATATCCTACAACGCCTTCTGGCACTGTTTCTTCTGTATAAGAACGAGTAGCTGTCACGTCTATACCTCCTGCGCAACCTACTCCTATTTCATCATCTTCTTCTGTATCTAGATTAAGAAGAATCTCACCTTGTAGTACACCCCCTTTAAGCTCCATCGCCCCCGTCATTCCTGTCTCTTCATCTATCGTAAATAAAGCCTCTATAGCAGGATGTGCAATGGTGGTACTTTCTAAAATAGCCATAATCGTTGCTACTCCTAGACCATTATCTGCCCCTAGAGTAGTCCCTTTTGCGCGCACCCAATCTCCATCTATATACATTTCTATACCTTGGGTATCAAAATCAAACTGAGTACCTCTATTTTTCTGATGCACCATATCCAAATGGCTTTGCATCACTAGCATTTTTCTATCTTCTAAGCCCTTTGTAGCAGGCTTTCGTATAATTACGTTACCTATATGATCTACTATAGTTTCTAGACCTAAGTTTTCTCCAAAATCTTTCATAAACTGTATGACGCGTTCTTCTTTTTTAGAAGGGCGTGGCACGGCATTAAGATCTGCAAATTTGTTCCAAAGCACTTTAGGTTCTAAGGCTCTTACTTCTGGATTTGTCATAGTAGTTTGTTTTTATACAAATATAAGGGGTTACAATCTATCCTAATCTGGATTGTTTATTAGAAATCAAACTTTATAAATAAGCTATTCTTTATAAAAAAGAGAGATTAAAATGTATGATATAATAATGAGTGGTACTGCGAGAAATTTCAACGTAATTAATAAACCTACACATAGTAACAAGAATACATAACGGTGTTTATTATCCCCCCAACTATAATTTTTAAACTTAAGAGCAAAAAGAGGGAGCTCGGCATTAAGAAGTATACAACTAAGAACTGTTATAGTAAGCAATACATAGGGGTTGGTAAATAACGCTTTCGCGAAAGAGTAATCTTCAAACAATACTATTAACGGGATACTTAGTATTAAAATGGCATTTGCCGGAGTGGGCAAGCCTATAAAAGAAGAGGTTTGTCGCTCATCTATATTAAATTTCGCAAGTCTGTAAGCAGATGCTAAGGTAATTGCAAGTCCAAACCACCCTAAACTAGGCATATAATAAGACGTATCTTCTCCCCAAGGCTGCCCACTTGCTTGATTGAGTAATTGATACATAACAATTCCAGGTACAAGTCCGCTAGTAACCATATCTGCTAGAGAATCTAATTGCAAACCTAGCTCACTAGACACCTTAAATTTACGTGCAAAAAATCCGTCAAAAAAGTCAAAAAAGATACCCATTGCCACAAAAAGTGCTGCGTACTCCATACGGTCATTTACCGCAAGAAGTACTGCTAGGCAGCCGCTTAACAAATTTGCTAAAGTGAAGGTATTAGGGATGTATTTTGTGATACTCATAAACAGCTTTTGTGTAAAAATAAAAAAGATATCCAATTCAATCCTTTTTTAGGCAATATCTATCCAAAAATAAAGTTTAGTTTATATAAAAAGGGGATATTTGCCCCATAATTGCGCATATTGAAAAAGACATACACCATACTCCTACTGATTTTTTCAGCTTTAGTATCTGCACAAACTTCTAGAAAGTATTCTAACGAATTCTTGAACATAGGTGTAGATGCTGCTGCTTTGGGTATGGGTAATGCTGTGGTAGCAAGTACAAATGACGTAAATGCAGGCTATTGGAATCCTGCTGGACTAGCACATCTAGAAGATACTCAAGCCTCTGCAATGCATGCAGAGTATTTTGCAAGTATTGCAAATTATGATTACATCGCTTTTGCAAAACCTCTAGACCACTTAAGTACTATAGGCCTTTCTGTTATTCGTTTTGGGGTAGATGATATCTTAAACACTACGCAACTTATAGATGACCAAGGGACTATTGATTTTAACCGTATAAGCCTTTTTAGTACTGCAGATTATGCGGTTACTTTTTCATACGCTAGAAAACTCCCTTTAGACGGCCTTAACTTAGGAGCAAATGCAAAAGTAGTAAGACGTATTATTGGAGATTTTGCAAGTAGCTGGGGTTTTGGTATAGATGCAGGTATACAGTGGAAAAAAGGAGATTGGAATATAGGTATCGTTGCTAGAGACATCACAACTACAGTAAATGCGTGGAGTATAGATGAAGAGCAGTTTGCTACGATAAGCGATGCTGTAGAGGGTCAAAACCAGGAACTCCCTGAAAGTACAGAGATTACGATCCCAAAACTACAAATGGGTATAGGAAGAACATGGTTATACCATCACGATTACACTTTTAGAGGAGAAGTAGATTTAAACGTGCGCTTTGCTCAAACCAATGACCTTATTTCATCATCTGCCGTGAGTATCACCCCTGCTATGGGATTTGAGTTTGGATATAATGAACTTGTGTATGTGAGAACAGGATTAGGTAATTTTCAGCAAATAACACAGATAGACAATTCAACTAATTTAGGTTTCCAACCCAATATAGGAGTTGGTTTTAAATACAAAGGCATTCATATAGATTATGCACTTACAGACATAGGTGACCAAAGCGCCGCTCTATATTCTAATGTTTTTTCGCTCAAATTAGATTGGAGCCTCTTTCGATAAAACTTGTAGTTTTAGTTGTTAGCTTATAGCCTTTAGCGTTTTCCCTTGCAGCGCACTTGACAATTTAACACATTCTTGCGCCGGCTTTACATCATGTACTCTCAAAATTTTCGCTCCCTTCTCTAAGGCAATCATATGTAAGGCGGTTGTTCCATTTAAGGCTTCTTTAGAACTTGTATTCAAAATCTTATATATCATGGATTTACGGGAAATACCCGCAAGAAGAGGCACACCCAAAGACTGTAGATTTTCTAAGGCATTGAGAAGCTCATAATTTTGCGCTACCGTTTTTGAAAAACCAAAACCTGGATCAATTATTAGATCATTAATTTTAGCCTTGCGAGCCGCCGCCAAGCGCTCACTAAAATAGTATAGAATTTCTTTGGTTAGGTTATCATAATTTGCAAGTGTTTTCATGGTTTGCGGTGTACCTCGCATATGCATCATGCAATAAGGTACTCCAAGAGCACTCACCGTATCCAGCATATTTTTATCCAGAAACCCGGCACTTATATCATTTACCATAGCCGCTCCGTACTGAATCGCCTTTTCTGCCACGCTGGCGCGAAAAGTATCTACCGAAATTACAATATCAGGAACTTCCTTAACTAACGCTTCTACAACGGGTAGTACTCTAGCTTCTTCTTCTAATGCAGAAACATCTTTTGCACC
>CAZJRA010000164.1:0-4441 GCA_964548335.1 uncultured Flavobacteriaceae bacterium
ACCCTGTACATCTCACTGCTATAAATGTACTTATTGTACTTACCACTATAATCGTGTTAGGGATTGCAGCTTCCAAACTAGCCTCTTCTAGAATTACCTCTAAGTTATTACGAACTTAAAGGGTCTCTCTAGAAAACTCGTAACCTTCAAACTTATTCTCTATCAAATCTAGCGCAGCAAAAACATCTTCGCTATGGTCTGATGTTACTAGCTTCATTCGGTATTCTTTAAAATGAGGAATTCCTTTAAAGTAGTTTGTATAATGTCTTCTCGTTTCAAAAACACCTAATATTTCCCCTTTCCAATCTATTGACATCTGTAAGTGACGCCTTGCAGCCTCTACCCTATCTTTTAATGTAGGTGGTTTTTTATGCGTTCCAGTCTTTATATAATGCTTTACTTCATCAAAAAACCAGGGGTTACCAATACTTGCTCTTCCTATCATAGCACCATCCAGCCCATAAGCATCACGCATTTCTACAGCTCTTTCTGGAGTATTTACATCTCCATTTCCAAAAACAGGAATGTGCATTCTTGGATTATTCTTAACCTCTGCAATAGGCTTCCAATCTGCATCACCCTTATACATCTGTGCTCTCGTCCTACCGTGTATAGAAATAGCTGCACAACCCACATCTTGAAGACGCTCTGCTACCTCTACAATTTTTATACTATCGTGATCCCACCCTAAACGTGTTTTTACTGTTACAGGAAGCTTCGTATGTTTTACCATTGCCTCTGTAAGCTTCACCATAAGGTCTATATCTTTTAAAATACCTGCACCTGCACCTTTAGAAACCACTTTCTTTACTGGGCATCCAAAATTAATATCTATAATATCAGGACCGCTTGCCTCTACAATCTCTACACTCTTTAACATAGACTCCATCACCGCCCCAAAAATCTGAATTCCTACAGGACGTTCTTTCTCATAGATATCTAGTTTCATGGTGCTCTTTGCTGCATCGCGAATCAAGCCCTCACTTGAGATAAATTCTGTGTACACTACATCTGCCCCATTCTCTTTACACAATGCTCTAAACGGAGGATCACTTACATCCTCCATAGGTGCTAACAGTAATGGAAATTCTCCTACATCTATGTCTCCTATTTTTGCCATATAAAAATTTTGCTTTCGCGAAAGCTGCCTATCTCACATCCAATAAGGCAGTATAACTAATACTACAAATATAAGCTCATTTCTTCTCTTGTGAGAATAATTACCTTCACTAAAAGTGAACCTTATTACTATGCAACACTCCTTAATTAAATTAAATTAAGAACCTATTACGCTCTATTTTTTTATGAAATACATAAATTAAAAAACTCCTATTCTTAAAATAGCAATCATTAGGACTATATTTGCAGTCACTTAGTTAGTTATGAAGAACATTAGGAATTTTTGCATAATTGCACATATTGACCACGGTAAAAGTACCCTTGCAGACCGTCTATTAGACGAAACTGCAACGATAACAAAACGTGAAGCTCAAGCGCAGTTATTAGACAGTATGGACCTCGAAAGAGAACGTGGGATTACCATAAAATCACACGCAATACAAATGGAGTATACTCACAAAGGAGAAGAGTACATTCTTAATCTTATAGACACTCCAGGTCACGTAGATTTTTCTTACGAAGTATCTAGAAGTATTGCTGCTTGTGAAGGAGCGCTTCTAGTAGTAGATGCTGCACAAAGTATTCAAGCACAAACGATATCTAACCTCTACCTAGCTTTAGAAAATGATTTAGAAATCATCCCTGTACTTAACAAAGTAGATTTACCTAGTGCAAATCCAGAAGAGGTTACAGATGATATTGTAGATTTATTAGGATGCGATGCTAGTGAAGTTATTCCCGCTTCTGCAAAAACAGGAATAGGGATTTCAGAAATCCTAGAAGCGATTATAGATCGTGTACCGGCTCCTCAAGGGAATCCAGACGAACCTTTACAAGCACTTATTTTTGACTCTGTATACAACCCTTTTAGAGGAGTAGAAACCTACTTTAGAGTCATTAACGGAAGCATAAAAAAGAATCAACAAATAAAGTTTGTAGCCACAGGCAATACCTATGGTGCAGACGAAGTAGGAACACTTAAACTTAACCAAGTTCCTAAACAAGAAATAAACGCAGGAGATGTAGGATATCTCATCACAGGAATTAAAGATGCCAGAGAAGTAAAAGTAGGTGACACACTTACAGATGCTAAGAACCCTACTCAAAATGCAGTAGACGGTTTTGAAGATGTAAAGCCTATGGTATTTGCGGGAATATACCCTGTAGATACAGAAGACTACGAAGAGCTTAGAACCTCTATGGAAAAGCTTCAACTTAATGATGCCTCATTAGTTTTTGAACCAGAAAGTTCTGCTGCCTTAGGTTTTGGGTTTAGATGTGGGTTCTTAGGAATGTTACACCTAGAGATTATTCAAGAGCGCTTAGAACGTGAGTTTGATATGACTGTTATTACAACAGTACCTAACGTATCATACCACGCCTTTACAAATAAGCATCCAGACACTATTATTTTAGTAAACAACCCTTCTGACCTTCCAGACCCTTCGGGAATGAATCGTGTAGAAGAGCCTTTTATAAAAGCAACTATCATTACTAAGGCAGATTTTGTAGGGCCCGTAATGTCGCTTTGTATTGAAAAACGTGGTCAAATCACAAATCAAACCTACCTTACTACAGAGCGTGTAGAACTTACATTTGATATGCCACTAGCAGAAATTGTTTTTGACTTTTACGACCGTCTAAAAACAGTTTCTAAAGGGTATGCTTCTTTTGACTACTCTCCTATTGGGATGAGAGCATCAAAACTCGTTAAGGTAGATGTACTTCTTAACTCACAACCTGTAGATGCGCTTTCGGCTTTATTACATCAAGACAATGCCTATGACATCGGTAAAAAGATGTGTGAGAAATTACGCCAACTAATCCCGAGACAACAGTTTGATATTCCGATACAAGCAGCTATTGGTGCAAAAATAATCGCTCGTGAAACGGTAAAAGCATTGAGAAAAGATGTTACCGCTAAATGTTATGGAGGAGATATTTCGCGTAAGCGTAAACTCCTAGAAAAGCAGAAAAAAGGTAAAAAACGTATGCGTGCTGTAGGTAATGTAGAGATACCACAAGAGGCATTTATGGCTGTACTTAAGCTAAACGACTAAATACCTAAAGCTACAAATTATAAACCCTGCTTAGAGCGATAGTAACGTTTTAAGCAGGGTTTGCTTTTTGCCACCTAATGGGTTACGGCACCTTCATTATTATAACTTATAAACAAGTTCCTATAATTTAACTTCATCTTCTTATTTTTGAATGATTCTGCTTTCGCGAAAGCAAGAGCCACCACAATAACTATTAAACAGGCAACAAAGTGACTAATACCGAAGAAAACACTCAGAAAAGACTTTTTTTACTTGATGCCTTTGCACTTATTTTTAGAGGATATTATGCCTTAATCAAAAATCCGCGTATTACAAGTTCGGGAATGGATGTAAGCGCTGTGATGGGGTTTACAAATTCGCTTTTTGACGTTATAAGGAGAGAGCGCCCAGACCACCTAGCTGTTGCTTTCGACAAAGGAGGAAGTAGTGAACGTGTAGAAATGTATGAAGCCTACAAAGCAAATCGTGATGAAACGCCTGAGGCTATCAAAATTGCGGTTCCGCATATAAAAGAGATTCTTAAAGCAATGCACATTCCTATTATAGAACGTGTGGGTGTAGAGGCAGATGACCTTATAGGAACCCTTTCTAAACAGGCAGAAAAAGAAGACTTTAAGGTGTATATGGTTACACCCGATAAGGATTATGCACAGCTAGTTTCAGAAAATATCTTTATGTACAAGCCTGCGCGTATGGGTAATGGTATTGAGGTGTGGGGAATTCCAGAAGTACAAAAACGTTTTGAAGTAGAGCGCCCTGAACAAGTGATAGACTACCTAGGGATGATGGGGGATGCGAGTGATAATATTCCAGGGCTTCCAGGAGTGGGCGATAAAACTGCCAAAAAATTTATAGCCTCCTATGGTTCTATGGAAGGTTTACTAGCAAACACCCACGAGCTAAAAGGCAAGATGAAAGAAAAGGTAGAGGCTAATGCAGATTTAGGCTTACTTTCTAAAAAACTAGCTACCATTATGCTAGACTGCGATGTGCAGTTTGACGCTAAGGATTACGAACTCTCAGAGCCAGATGTTGATGCGGTGGGTAAAAAATTTGACGAGCTAGAGTTTAGACGTGCAAAAGACCAGTTTGCTAAATTATTCTCTACAACTGTTCCAGACGCTCCAGGCACAACTACCACCACTACTAAAAAAGCAACTAACGCAGGAGCAGGACAGTTTTCGCTTTTTGGAGGAGATAGCGAAGCGACAGGAACTCAAGAGGTAATGGCCGCTGCATCTACAAGAGCAAGCATACAAAAC
>CAZJRA010000165.1:0-4418 GCA_964548335.1 uncultured Flavobacteriaceae bacterium
ACATATGTTTTATCTCCTTCTTCTTCAATTTTCCAAGACCCCTCAAAAGTGATGAAAAAACTATCTGACTCCCACTCTCCGCTATGCACACTCTGAGCACTTAAAGAAGTGATTCCTGCTACTAAAAAACTAACTATTACTACTAAATTTTTCATGTTACTTAATGTATTTATTGATTAAAAATTAAATTATTTAAAAGTTAAAAGCAAAAACAAAGTTAAGGCGAATCCCATCATCAGAGTTAAATACTCCAAACTGACCAGAAATCAGGTCTACTGCATTTACCCAGAAACCTCCTCCTATATCATTATGCCATTCATCACTATCTTCTCCATCAAGCCATACTCTTCCTACATCTCCTCCCGCATATAAACCTATTTGAACAGGTAATAATCCTGTTTTAAACCTATTAAAGCTATATCTAACATCTGCACTACCTACAAGAGCACTCTCTCCTGTAAAACGCTCGTTTCTAAATCCTCTTAAACCATTAGAAGCCCCCAAGGTTGCTGCTTGATAGAATTCAAAATCATCCCCTATATTAAACTGCCCTTGTGCTTGTGTTCTTAATACTAATTTTTTATTTCGCGTAAGCGCATTATAAAAAGTAAGACTTGGTTTAACATAACCAAAAATCCTATCTGTATCGTCAAGATTAAGAGTACTTCCAACTGCTGTATCAAATAAAACTCCTCTTGTTGGGTTCGCACCATTATCTGTATTATGGTAACTATATGCCCCCTCTACTCCTGCAAAGTTCTTAGGTTCAAAAAATTCAGGATCTAGGTTAATAAAATCTCTCTCTATAAAACGTCCAGCAGTCTCTTCAACTTCGACCCTTTGAAAGTTTGTTTCAAGACGTATTCTACTACCATAACTATTGTCTTTTACAAACCCTAAGTTTACTTCTGTTTGCTCAGTACGCACTCTATTAAAATCAAGTTCTAGGTCTTCTGTATCATCATTATTTTCAGTATCGTTTCCAAAACCAAAGAAGTTACGCGCAAAGGACCCTGTTGTATGTCTACCTCCTACAAGTAAATTCCAATCTTTAATTACATCAGCAAATTCACCCTTATAGGCAAATTCTAGTCCTTGTGTAGAGCTGAAATATCCTGCTTTAAAGAAGTGCTTTTTGTGAAATGGATCATTCTTTAATCCGGTAACTATATAAGTATCTTGAGCTCCTATTATAAAACCATCGTCTGGGTTAGCACCTATAAAAGGTAATACTGTATTTATTTTTGTAATCGTCTTATTAAAGTCATAGGTATTATGTTTATATATAGAAGACTGTCTAATAGTAGCTCCTCCCTTTTTTACAATCGTATTAGGCTTCTCCTTATGGTCATATATTTTTATACGACGACCGTCATCTATAGTATAAGAATCATTATTTTGCCCTCCTACTATTCTTGTTAAAATAGGTTTTTTACCTTTTCCACTTACGTGGAATGTATCATCATCATCCAAACCGTAAATCCAAATTTCTTTAGTTTCACTAGGTGATAGCAATCTATCTACATATGGTTCTTGTATTTCTCCTCCTTTAATTCTTGAGATTTGAACTCGTGTACCCTCTTCTTCTCTAGTAATCTCAAAGTGATCATCTTTATCTGTACCTTTTAAAACAACCAACTTACTTAAATGGTCATAATAACGATCTGCTATAGAAGCCATCTGAGAGCGTCTTTCTTTAAGCATTGCTTTCACCTCTTCTAATTGTGGCGTATGTACTTCTTTCGGGAATTTCTTAAAAGCCTCGTCTATATCAGTATCTGTTAAGTTTTCTTGAATATGCTTAGCTTGCTCTATCCAAGTTTCTCTAGTTGTATTAGGCAATAAAGCTATGTCTAATTTACTTCCTGCGATATTAATCCACTTAACATCTTTAAGGTCTCCGCCATATTCCTGAAACTTACGCGTCGTAGGTATAAGAGCTTGTATTATATCTATACATTTCCCATCGTAATTAGAAAATATCTGATCTCTATCTCTAGGTATAGGTCTATATACTTTCTTTCCATCTTTATCAAAACGTGCCCATCTCCACTGATCTGCATGCCTATCCCAATCTCCTAAAAGCATATCAAAAAGACGTGTACGCACAAAACTTTCTTGATCTACACTAAACTCTTCATTCTTACGTATGTTTGCTAACATATCTGAAGTACTCTCTATTGTATCTGGATTACCAAAAGAAGCTACATCTACAAAGCCTTTATCAGGACGTTCTTCTAGAATATACAACTCATCTCCATAAGTCGAATTATACTTCCCTAAGGCTGGGTGTTTAGGCATCCATACTAGTGATGGATTTGTGTGATATACCCCTATAGCATCTGCGAGACCACCTACTGCTAAGCTTGCAAAAGGGTGACTTGCCGTATAAAAATCTTGGATTAAATCTTCTGTAAATGTTTCTCTAAACTCTTCTTGCACAAAGTTTTCTGTAAATACAGTAGATTGCAAAAATTGCACAGCGCTTTTCTTTACAGCTCTCATCGCATAGTTTTTACCCTCTGGAGATATGAGGCGTAAAGAACGTGTTTGATGTCCTCCTCCTTTTCTATCTACAGTAAAACCTCCAAAAAGAGTATCTAAAGTTACTACAGGCACTTCTACATCTGTACCATACACTGCACGATAATGATCTCCCCAAGATCTAACATATCTTTTACTCTTATCTGTATCTTCTTTATCGTATACAGTAGCCTTTTTTGTAGCTCCAAAAGTTGTAGGTAGTGAACTTGTATCATACTCCTCCCAAGCAGGGTGTACTTCATTTTTATAAATTAATTTTGCTTGTCCATTCTCTGCCGAAAAATAACGCACTTCAGAACTCCCATCCTTAAATACATCTAAAACAGCAAAACCTTGTCCTCCGTAAGAAAACAAACCATCATTACCTAGTTTTGTTGCTGATGTTTTAGCTCCTGACCCACTCACTATTTGTTTAATTCCATCATGATCTATAAACTGAAGGCTGTGTTCATGACCTGAAGCAAAAATAACTTTCTTAGTATCATAAGATAGTGTTTCTATCCTATTCATAAGTTCACTATACCTCTTATTAGCTCTATCCTGTACAGAAACTCCTTGTTGTCTAAACTGTGTTACTAAAGAAGCTAAGCCTGGCAATGGAATTTTTGATTTAGAAGGGAATAAATGTTTCTCTATCGCATAACGACCTCCATGAACCCCATTTGTAAACATAGGGTGATGCATTGCTACTATAATTGTTTTTTCATTGTTTTTCTTAAACTCTCCTTCAATTGCTAAGAAAAACTCTTGTCTTGTCTTTATATCACAATTATCATTAATTGTAGGGTGCTTATCCCAATCTGCTAAGTACCATTGTGTGTCCAATAATAACATCACAATATCTTCAGATATTTTTACTTTCTTTATAGGACACCCATTTTCTGGTTGAAAAGCATTTTTATCATTTAATGCTTCTTCTATATATTTTTCTTGACGTTTTACTCCTTTAAGACCACTGTCTCTCCAATCGTGATTTCCTGGAATAAAAAACACCTTCCCATCAAAATTTGCAACGCTTTCTATTTGAGTATTAATTTTATGCTCTGCATCTTCTCTTTCCTTAGAATCTTTAGAAGGCAATCCTTCATCATATATATTATCTCCTAAAAATATGGTATATGAATTGTTTCCGCTAGCAGTATCTACTACTGTTTTAAGAGCTTGAAGAGCGTCTGTTGTCCCTCCAGAAGCAGCTCCTCCTGCATCTCCTATAAAATAGAATGTTTTATCTATAGAACGTTTTTTAGAAACTGTATTAGTATCAATACCGTTACCTTCTGAATAATGTAGTTTATAATCGGCACATCCTACTAAAATAGCCGTAGTAATAATGTAAAAAAATAATTTTCCTTTAGACATAGAGTTGTATTTTTATACCCTCGCAAATTTATTGCAATGATTGATTAAAATTAAAAAAATTGATGATTACATTGTGTAATCATATCAAAACAAGATATTTATATTTTTGTTTAACGCAAACATAAAAAGATAAAACAAAACTACAAAAGAAATTATACCTAGCACAAAATTTTTAAAAAAAAGTAAAATGTTTTTTTATTCTTATTTATCAAGGTAAGCTCCTAAAAAGGCTAATAAATCTATTACAAATTGTATTTTACAATACATATCACGGATTATGTGTATTTTTATGCCACCACAAATTTATTGTAATGATAGAATGGATTAAAAAAACCGATGATTATGTTTCACAATTACTTAAAAATGAAACACTTTTAGATTTCACTTACCACAACCATCTTCATACTCAAAGACTTGTAAAAAGTGCAAAAGAAATTATATCTCAGGCAAATTTTAATGCAGCAGAAAAACTCATCCTTATACTGGCTGCTTTATTACACGACATAGGATATACA
>CAZJRA010000166.1:0-4393 GCA_964548335.1 uncultured Flavobacteriaceae bacterium
GTAGCCCCGTTCCCAAAGAAAAAGCGATTACCAAAAAGCGGATTGTTACGCTGTCCTTCTTCTAAACTTGAACGATAATTTACACGGCGAGACTGCTCAAAACCTCCCGTAACATATTCTTGATCAAGCACGTTATTAATAGTTGCAAAAAAGCCTATATAATTACCTCCTACTCTCCAAGATTTACCTCCAGTAACATTTACTAAAAAGTAATCGTCTAGCTGTTGTTGCCTCAATAAACCGTTTGCTGTCTCTTGATTAAAATCATTAAATAGTTGCCCGTCTTCATCTTGCAAAAAATTAGCAGATCTCTTTAAATTACTTACATCTACATACGCGTTAGAGAAGTAATTTGTGGTAAAGCTAAAATTCCAAAACTCTGGATCTCTATATTCAAATCCTATTTGATAAGCACGCTCTGGACCTCCTGCAACATGAAGATTTTTAAGGGCTGTCGTACCATCTCCAAAACGAATCCTACCTTCAAAATCATCACTAGTGAGATACAAATCAGGATTATTATCATACGTAAACTGTCCTACGGAGGCTGCGACCTTTAATTTTAAAGAAGGAAGTACTTGTGCTTCTACCCCAAGCTCCAATCCCACATTTTTACGCGCTACATTAGTAAGTACTTCTTGAACAAAAGCTCCCTCTCCACCTACAAGATTATTTTCTGTAAAATAGAATCCTATATCAGTCCCGTTTTTAAACCCTGTATAAAAACCACTAAATCGAACCTTCACTAGAGGAGCTCTAAAAATATAATTCAAATCTGCCGATTGTATATTCTCACTTTCCAAATCAAAGACAACGTCATTGTTTTGTCGTGCATTACTAAAACTATTTCGTATGCCTGGAGCTCTAGAAAAAATGGCTCCATTAAAATCTATCAAATGTCTTCCTGTTACTTTGTAGGTAATCCCTCCTTTTGCTCCGCCGTTAGTAAAACTCAATTCTTCACTTAAACCAAAAGAACCAGCGCTCTCTATGTCATTAGGGAAATTACCGTTTTCAAATAAGCCATTACGCTGATAAGTAGTTGTAGAAAAAAACGTACTCACATAAAAATCTGCTTTACGATACACAAATTGACTTTGAAGAAAACCAGAAACCACAATTGCATCTATCTCATAATTATATTTGTACCTATCGCCTTCTATAACCACACGATTGGGGTTACGTATATCGCTTTGAGCAGCTGTACCGCTTTGTCCATCTTGACTCTCACTCACAGCAAAATTATCTATATCTAAAAAGCCTTGAGCACCTGATAAATCTTCTATCTCTGCGTAGTTTTCGCTGGAGAGATCTTTGTAATTTAGATTTCCGTTAAGTGTTATATTTTCTGTAAGTTGAGAGTTTACAATTACATTGGCTGTAAGTTGAGTATCCTCTATAACATCATTTTGCAAAACAATATTTCCTAGAGAGACCGGTCCTGAAGAATTTATATTACTCTCGTATGCTTGCTCCCAATCAAACTGACCATCATTAACAAAGTCTTGTTGCAATAAAAAAGCATTCTGAAAATCATTAGCAGTAGGGTTCTCATCTTGTAAAGCAAAACTTGGCAGCAGTTGATAGTAATCTGGTGCTGGATTTCGTAAACGACCGTTATCTATCCTACTATTTTTAATCGTTCCTGTTTGATATGCTAGGTTGGTATTTACAGTCGTCTTTTCAGACACATTCCAATAATGATTAAGCATAATTACAGGCTCTTTTACCTCTCTTATACGTGTATTGCGTTGTTCTCCATTAAGAAACCCCCATAACGGATTGTATGTACGACCCTTTAAGTCAAAAACCTCTTGAGTAATCGCTGTACTCCTTCCTCTCCTGTTTGGCGCATAGAATCCTGTAAAATTAAGACTGTGTTTTTCATTTATTTTTTTCTCTATTGAGGCATAAAAAGAGTTTGCGTCATATAGAGTACCTTCTACAAAACCCTGGTTTCCAAATCGCCTTGAGGCTAATACACTAAAAGCCCATCCTTTCGTACTAAGACCTGTATGATAACTTCCCATAATACGGCCTTCATAAGACCTATTTGCAGTGGCATAAGAAACTCTTCCTCCTTTACGTTCTTGAGAGGCTCTCATTATAAAATTAGTAACCCCGCCTAAACCTCCGAACGAGTATTCACTCGCTTTTAATCCTTGCGTAACTTCTCTATTGCGTTGCACATCATTAAGACCACCCCAATTAGCCCATTGTGGTCTCCCGCTAAGCTGCTTGTTCATCGCTATACCATTAATAAGCACTTTTCCATCTGAACTATCGAAACCTCGTGGTCTAAAAAAGGTAGCACTCCAGTCAAAAGAAGCTGCGCTAGAAAACACATCACGACCTGCAGATAATAATCCAGAGACATTGGCGCTCTCATTATTATCTCCATTGAGGTCACTATCATTAAGCGTAATAAGACGACTATTGTGTTGTTCCTCAATCTCGTCCACAGAAAGAGACAAGGTACCCATCTCCAATCTAGTCCCTTCATTAATAATAATGGGCATACGTCTTGTAACATACCCTTGCTTGCTAAGCACGAGTATTTGTTCTCCCAAGGGTAAGTTTTCACTAAGTATAAAAACGCCTTGTGTATTGGTTTGTATAGAAATAGTACTATTCTCTAAGGACACCCAAACTTCTGGCAAGGCTTGTTCTATAAAATCATCTATAATAGTTCCAACTACCTGTGTTTGTCCAAAAATGGGCAAGGCTACAAGAACAAATAATAATCCAAAAATCATGTCTCTCATGAGCAGAAAACGACTTGTTTATAATTTATAAGACGTTGTTAAGTTACACAAAAAGCACTAATTATCAGAAGTTTACCTATTTTTGATATTGTTACTGGTCTATTTTTTACACAGAACGATAAAGATATGAAAGCACATTTTATCTCTATACTTTGTTTTTGTTACGCTTTCGCGAAAGCGCAATCTGAGAAAATCTATACGATACAAACCATTGCTTTTTATAATGTAGAAAACCTTTTTGATACAGAAAATGACCCCATCACTTTTGATGATGACCGTACGCCTACAGGAAAAGATAGATGGACAGATGCCATATATACAGATAAGGTTAAAAAAATAGCAAGCGTTATAGCAAAAATTGGAGAAGACGTTGCAAAAAATGCTCCAGCTATTATTGGCCTTGCTGAAGTAGAGAATAGAAAAACGGTAGAAGCCCTCGCTAACGACCCGCAATTACTCCCCAAAGATTATGGCATTGTACATTTTGACTCTCCAGATAGAAGGGGGATTGATGTGGCTTTATTATATCAAAAAAGTCTTTTTAAACCCACAAACATTAGTAAACACGAACTTGTTATATATGACAATGGAGACAAATCCAAACGGCGTTATACTAGAGACCAACTTCTAGTCTCTGGATTATTAGATGGTGATAAAATACACCTAATTGTAAATCACTGGCCTTCTCGCAGTGGAGGTGAAGCAAGAAGTCGCTCTAAAAGAATTGCTGCTGCAAAGCTCAATATGAGACTTATAGATAGTTTACAAAGTAATGATCCTTATGCAAAAATTATAAGCATGGGTGATCTTAATGACGACCCTATAAGTCCAAGCGTGAAGAAAGTCCTGAAAGCTCACGCAAAAAGAAAGAAAGTAAAAGATCAAGAGCTCTTTAACCCTATGGCGTCCATGTACAAAAAAGGCTTAGGTACCCTAGCATACAGAGACGGTTGGAATCTTTTTGATCAGATTATCGTTTCAGAACCTCTTATTCGCAAAGACTATACCTCTTACAGATTTTATAAAGCCGATATTTACAACAAGAATTATCTAAACACCCCTAAAGGAAGGTATAAAGGATATCCATACCGAAGCTTTGCAAATGGTAAATACACGGGTGGTTATAGTGACCACTACCCTGTTTATATATACCTCATTAAAGAAGTAAAATAAGTATCTATTCTAAAACCACTGGCTCCAAGGGATAATAGCAAGTACCGCTATTAACGCTAAGGTGTAAAAAATAGCTAACTTCTTAAACTTAGGTGTTGAGAGACGTTGCTTTTTATGTTTAGAATACCCAATAGTTATGAGTACAATCGCAATAATCATTAAGGTAGGATGCTCTACAGCAAGCTTACGCGCATTACTTGAAAGTCCACCCATTCCATTAGTCAAAATTGCATTTAATCCATTAGGCGAAGTGAAAAATAATACCAATCCTATTAAGAACTGTAAATGCATTGTAATGAGAGTAAATAATGCTAGACGCATATCCTTTGCTCCGTATTCCTTTTTACCAAAAAAACCTATAAGAGAATTTATGGTTGTAATAACTAATACTCCTAGAACAAGGTATGCCCAGGTAGAATGTACAAATTGAAAAGTACTATACATAATTATATTAT
>CAZJRA010000167.1:0-4390 GCA_964548335.1 uncultured Flavobacteriaceae bacterium
GACTCATCGTCTTCCTTAATTCTTCCTTTCATCTCATTAAAAAGTTCTTTTTGAAAATCCTTTGTATGAGCTGTAATTGCATTGTAATAGTCGTTCTCTTTATTCAGATAATCCATAACATCTGGATGATCTCTTTCCTTCATCCAGAAATAATTATCTACTCTTGTATCACCGTGCTTTTCTAAGTTTAACGGTCTTTTTTCTGCTATTGGAGGAACTATCTTCTTTGTCAAATCTTTAGATTTTTATGAGTATATCTTTCTTTTAAAATACAATGAATTTATACATAGTTACGCTTCTAAACTATGATACATTTATATTTACGTGAAATTAATAAATTTGAACTCAATTAATAACTAAAAACGATATATATGTTTGGAGACATGATGGGCCTAATGGGCAAACTTCAAGAAGCTAAAGCAAAAGCTGAGGAAACTAAAGAAAGACTAAAAACAGTATTAATAGATGAAAAATCATCTGATGACTTATTAAAAGTAACCGTTACAGCTAGCGGAAGGATAAAAGAGATTTCAATACAAGAAGCACTATTAGAGGATCGTGAGCAACTAGAAGATTACCTTATACTCACACTCAATAAAGCCTTAGAAAAAGCGCAGAACATAAATGATACTGAGATGGCTGCTGTCGCAAAAGAAGGTATGCCTAACATACCTGGTATGGATATGTTTAAATAAGTGCAACTTTTACAAACAAAAAGATTTCGCTTAAGCGAAATCTCTTAAAATAAAAAAAGGCGTCCAAATGGACGCCTTTTCTATATATGGTAAATTCCTAAATATCTTAGTTGTTGATAAGACGGAATTCAGTTCTTCTGTTTGAAGCGTGCTCTCTTTCAGTACAAGAAACACCATCAGCACAACGGTTTTTAAGTCTACGCTCACCAAATCCGTTAGCAACAAGTAGGCTACTATTAACTCCTTTAGAGATTAAGTAGTTAGCTACAGACTGTGCACGACGCTCAGAAAGAGCTTGGTTGTTAGAAGCTCCACCTCTTGAATCAGTGTGAGAAGCAATCTCTAATTTCACACCTGGGTTCTCAGCTAATAAAGGCATTAAACGGCTATCGATGATAGACTTAGCAGCAGGAGTAAGAGTAGCTGAACCAGTATTCCAGTTGATTGGAAGTGCTTGGTACTCAACTAATGAACATTCTACTTCTCTCCAAGTAGTAAGTCCTCCTTTTTGCTTAAGAACTTCTTTAGTGTAAGAAGAAAAAGTTGCAGGTACAGTCTCTTCAGTTGTAGACGCTTCTTTAACTAATACAGTTTTTGTGATAGTTCCATACTCAGCTGGAATTTCCTCTTCTACTACAGAAGCTGGCTGATCAATTACTCTTACAGTATAAGTTCCGTTAGAAGAACCTCCTGGAGTAGACTCTACACGTGCATCAGACGCAAGAGTTTGGTAAGATATTGTAGAGTACTCTGCTGGGTATCCTTTGTAACACCAGTAACGACAATCGTCTGGGTTAGAAGAAGCACAATCAGGTGCTGGAGCTCCAAGCTCCCACACTGCATAAGCAGGCTTAACTTCAATAGTTTCTGAATCTGTTCCGAAAGTTGCAGGAATTACTCTTAAAGATGATCCTGTTGTATTCTTTACGTAAGATACAGTTTCTGTTTTGTACGTCGCAGGTATAATACGAAGTCTCTTAGAAGCTTCTTTTACAAGAACGCTTTCTGTCTTAGTCTCATACTGTGCAGGAACAACTCTTAGCTTTTTGTAAGCTGGAGTATTTTGCTTCTGAATAGTTTGAGTTTCATAAATGTCTGGAGTAGTACATCTCACATAACATTTACCTGGCTCTGGATTCGTTGGTAGATCCTGTGCTTGTGCTCCGAAAGCAAAAGCTACTAAAGCTCCAAAAAGTAAAATTTTTTTCATTTTAATCGTAGTTTTGGTTTAATAAATTAATTAATTAATGATAAAAGTGTTTATTTCATTACACTCCGCAAAACTAAACAATTTATCTTAACACATCTTTAAGATGAGATAAAATACAAGCCTATTTCGATGAAAAACCAATAATAACGACTAAACACATTATCTGTTATTAAAATGAACCTTAATTACATTTTCAGTTATTTTTAATACAGATTAAAACTCTCGCAATAGTTTTAAAAACTTCAAATGCTTTTGTGCGGTATAATCATAATGAGTTACCAGTCGCAGCTTTCCTCCCCCCATATCATTATATAGAATGTTATTATCTCGCAATAAATTCATAAAAAGTTTACTTTCAGCACTTTCTTCTAAATAAAAGATTACAATATTGGTTTCTACCTCTTCTACATTTTTTACACCTTTAGTAGTTACAAGTAAGCTTCCTAGCTCTTGAGCTTTTTTATGATCTTCTCCTAATATATCTGTGTAGTGGTCCAAAGCATACAAGCCTGCGGCTGCCATATAACCCATTTGACGCATACCCCCTCCTAATATCTTACGTACTCGTATTGCTTTATCCATAAATTCCTTTTTACCTACCAGAACAGATCCCATCGGAGCTCCTAACCCTTTACTAAGGCATACTGAGATAGTATCAAAAGCTTGTCCGTACGTTTTAGGGTTTTGATTTGTAGCAACTAGAGCGTTCCATAACCTAGCTCCATCTAGATGAAAGCCTAACTTATGTTTGTTACATACTTCCTTAATAGCAAAAACCTCATTTATATCATAACACGCACCTCCTCCTTTATTTGTTGTATTCTCTAGACATACTAAACTAGTAAGTGGACTATGATAAAAATCTGGAGAATTAATAGATTCTTCAACTTGCTTTGCGGTAATCATACCTCTATCCCCATCTATTAATTTACAAGATACTCCACTATTAAAAGAAACTCCTCCTCCCTCATAGTTATATATATGAGCATATTTATCTGCAATAAGCTGTTCTCCTGGTTGCGTATGAATTTTAATAGCAGCTTGATTTGTCATACTTCCTGTAGGAAAGTATAGAGCAGCATCCATCCCAAAATAGTCTGCAATACGATTCTCTAGCTCATTTACTGTCGGGTCTTCTTTATATACATCATCACCCACTTCTGCCTTCATCATAAATTCTAGCATTTCTAGTGTAGGCTTCGTTAGTGTATCAGACCGTAAGTCAATTACAGATTGTTTATTTTCTTTATACATATATATGTGTCGTAATAATTAATTCATAGCATTATAGCTGTCTAAGATATTATTTTAGTTTGTAGCTAACAAAGTGTTTTGCTGTCTTTGTTGAGAAGTATGCTTACGCGAAAAATTAAAAACATTGTTTATCCGTATAAACTCTTGTATTTTTGAAACCCACATATAACTTATGATAACTACAGAACACATAAAATCACTCCAAGAGCGCGTAGAGGGCTTAAGGAGATATCTTTGACATTGATCGCAAGTTAATTGAGATTTCTAATGACGAAGAAAAAACATTTGACCCTAATTTTTGGAACAACGCACAGGAAGCAGAAGCTTTTATGAAGCAATTGCGTAGCAAGAAGAAATGGGTAAAAGATTACGAGCAATCACAATCTTTAGTAGAGGACCTAGAGGTCCTCTCAGAGTTTGCTAAAGAAGGTGAAGCAGACGAAAAAGAAGTCCAAAAAAAATACGAAGAAGCGCAAGACATCATAGAGAGTATTGAATTTAGAAATATGCTCTCAGAAGAAGGTGATGAAATGAGTGCTGTATTACAAATTACCGCTGGCGCTGGAGGTACCGAGAGTTGTGATTGGGCAAGTATGCTTATGCGTATGTATCTTATGTGGTCAGAAAAACAGGGATATAAAGTTAAAGAACTTAATTTTCAAGAAGGTGATGTTGCCGGAATCAAGACGGTAACCTTAGAAATAGCAGGAGACTTTGCTTTTGGTTGGCTTAAAGGAGAAAATGGTGTACATCGTTTGGTGCGCATCTCCCCTTTTGACAGTAATGCAAAACGTCATACCTCTTTTGCTTCTGTATATGTATACCCACTGGTAGATGATAGTATCGAAATAAAAATTAACCCTGCAGACTATGAGATTGTAACAGCACGCTCTTCTGGAGCGGGAGGGCAAAATGTAAATAAGGTTGAAACCAAAGTGCAACTTACACACTTCCCTACAGGCATTAAAATTGCCTGCTCAGACAGTCGTTCTCAACACGATAATAGAGCTACAGCCTTACAAATGTTACGCTCACAACTCTACGAACTAGAGCTACGCAAGCGTATGGAAGCCAGACAAGAGATAGAAGAAGGTAAAATGAAAATAGAATGGGGTTCACAAATACGCTCCTATGTATTAGATGATAGACGTGTAAAAGACCACCGTACTAACTATGAATACCGTCAACCAGAAAAGGTTTTAGATGGAGAGATAGACCAGTTCTTAAAATC
>CAZJRA010000168.1:0-4334 GCA_964548335.1 uncultured Flavobacteriaceae bacterium
GTAAGTGCCTATGTCCAAACACAAAGTAATCGTAATGGGTTGATTCTAATTTTCGCCTAGCATAGGCTGCAAGCCACTCATTTTCTTCTCCCAAAAAAATATGGTCTTCGCTACCAGAAATCAATTTATTTTTTACCGAAAAATATTGGGCAATTCTCATCCCAATATCAGGGTGTCCCCATCTAAATACCCATTTAAAAAAACGCCCTCTAAATACTTTTTTTAGTCGTTTATAGCCTTTGTCTCCAGGGCCTAAACCATCTCCGTGACCTAAAAAGAATTTCTTGTGATTAACCGTAAATACTTGTGGGTCATGATAAACGGGTATACCTAGCTCTTCTTCAAAATAACCATTCATCCATAGGTCGTGATTGCCTACAAAAAAATAAATTTCAATGCCCCGTTCTCTTAATTCGGCTAGTTTTCCCAGGGTGCGCACAAAACCTTTAGGAACGACAGTACGGTACTCAAACCAAAAGTCAAAAAGGTCTCCCATTAAGAAAATAGCGTGTGCATCTTCTTGGATTTCCTGTAGCCATCGTAAGAATTTTTGCTCACGAGGTCTACTCTCTTCCATAGTAGGCGCTCCTAAATGATTATCACTAGAGAAGTATATTTTCTTGCCTTTCGGGAGTGTTATTTTCATTTAATTTTGGTCTGATGCATACCACTCTGCATAGCTTGTAGCTGTTTCAGTAAGTCTTAGTGAATGTAGCTTTATTGTCTCTGGTAATAAGGCAGATATTTTTGCTGCAAAATCTATAACCATCATCTCACTAGTAGGTTGGTAATCTACTAGTATAACATCGCAGCCGTTATTTTCAAGTTCTTTAGCTAATTTAACGTGAGGAGTGTTTTTATTAAAAACAGTAGCGTGGTCAAACACGTCTACAATCTCTTTATTTACAATCTTTTTTAGGTCTCCAAAATCTATGACCATTCCGTACTTTGCGTTCGAAGGGTCTACTATAGGTGCTCCAATTACCGTGACACTTAGTTTATAACTGTGCCCGTGTACATTTTTGCACTTCCCATCATAACCATATAATGCGTGACCTGTTTCAAATGTAAATTGTTTGGTAATGCGAATGTTTGCCATATATACACTGTTACGTCTATCTGCTAGTTAGCAAAAAGGCGATTATCTTTTTCTATTCTTTATTTTATTATATAAAAATACGACAATAAGCACAATTGCTAAGATTAGGAATAATCCATTACCGCTTAAGAAACTCATAAAATCCATAATTCTATTTTTAGCTATTAATATCCAGAAACCTCTCTTACTCGCGTAAGTGTTTCATTTGCTACTTTTCTTGCTTTTTCAGCCCCTATAGCAAGTGCTTCTTCTACTTCTTTAGGATTTGCCATATAATGCTCATAACGCTCACGTTGTTCACTATAGGTATCTCTAATTAACTCAAACAAAGCTTGCTTTGCGTGCCCATATCCAAAATCATCACGTTTATAATTATCACTTAACGCAGTGAGTTGCTCTGGAGTGGCAAGTATTTTATAGATGTTAAAAACATTACAGCTTTCTGTATCCATAGGTTCTTCCATAGGAGTACTGTCTGTTTGTATGCCCATAATTTGCTTGCGTAGCTTCTTGTCTGTTTGAAAAATGTCAATAATATTTCCTTTAGATTTAGACATCTTCCCTCCATCGGTGCCAGGTACATACATCGTATCTTTATTGTGGCTAGCCTCTGGTAATACAAACACTTCTTTGCCAGTAGTCGCGTGAAAACGACTAGCTACATCTCGTGTCATCTCTATATGCTGTGCTTGGTCTTTTCCTACAGGAATAATGTCTGCATCATACAATAAGATGTCTGCGGCCATTAGCATAGGGTAAGAGAATAAGCCTGCATTTACATCTTCTAGACGACCTGCCTTGTCCTTAAAACTATGAGCAAGTGTTAATCGCTGGTATGGAAAAAAGCAACTTAAATACCACCATAACTCTGTTACTTGCGGGATATCACTTTGTCTATAAAAAACAGTTTTTTCTATATCAAGTCCAAAGGCAAGCCAAGTTGCAGCCGTACTATACGTGTTTTTACGAAGTTGCTCACCATCCTTTATAAGGGTAAGAGAGTGCATATCTGCAATAAAAAGGTAAGACTCGTTACCAGGAGCATTCGCCATCTCTATTGCGGGTATGATAGCGCCCAATAAATTTCCTAAGTGTGGCGTTCCTGTACTTTGAACTCCTGTTAATATTCTAGGCATATAGATGTATCTAAAAAGACAAAGTTACTTTTTTCTAAGCATAGGATACTAGGATTTGATTATTTTTGAAGTATGGGTTTTGTATATAAAATAGTAATTGCATTATGGAGAGTATGGTTTTACGTTCTTATCCTGCTCGTTACCCTTGTTCTTTCTCCATTTTTATTAGTAAGTACGATTAGAGAAAGCTGGTATACTACCTTTTACAAAGTAGGTAGGTTATGGGCACGTTCTATCTTATTTGGGATGGGTTTTTATACAAAAATAGAGCGAGAAGCAACTTTTGAAAAAGGCAAAAGTTATATGCTAGTGTCTAATCACTCCTCTATGATGGATATTATGCTCATGTATCACGTTTCACCAACCCCTTTTGTATTTGTAGGTAAGGCAGAGTTGGCAAAAATCCCGTTGTTTGGATTCTTTTACAAGCGCACAAGTATTCTTGTAGATAGGGGAAACTCTAGAAGTAAGAAAGAAGTATTTGGCCAAGCACAACGCAGACTAAATGCAGGTTTAGGGATTTGTATTTTTCCAGAAGGAGGGGTTCCTTCAGACAGGAATATTGTACTAGACTCGTTTAAAGATGGTGCTTTTAGACTTGCTATAGACCACCAGATTGCAATTGCTCCTATGACTTTTTATGATACAAAAAAGCGTTTTTCATATGATTTCTTTTCGGGAAGTCCAGGGAAGTTAAGAGTAAAAGTACACCCGTTTATTCCTACGAAGGGGATGACTCAAGATGACAGAAAAGAACTGAGAAACCAAGCAAGGGACCTTATCCTAAAAGACTTAGAAAGCGAGTTGGCGTAGATGTTATACTTCCTGGCTACAAGGTAGTTTTTTTCGACTATCTTTTACAAGTGGGTACTATTGAGCAGCCTTCTCAAGTTCTTTCTGAAATTCTTTGTCTTTTTCTGTTGCCTTTCTTAAAATTAACTCTTTTACTACACCATTTTTATCGGCGTACAGGTCTACAGTGAATTCTTGAATATTGGGCATTTTTTGTAGAGAATCTAGCGTTATTAATTGCCCATTCTGGTTTTTATAAACTACAGCATCTATATCTGAAAGCTCTCTATTTTTAACGCGTTCAATGATTTCAGAGTCACTTAGTTTAGTTAACCCATCGGGCGCGTACTTTTTCTCTTTACAAGATGATAGCACTATAAATAAACTAATAATTAAAACTCTGTAATTCATTACGATGATTTTTAAATTAGAAAGAGCATTACTATATAAATAACTACCCAACAATATTTACAATTTTTCCAGGCACTACAATTACTTTTTTAGGAGTACGCCCCTCTAGGTAATGTTGTGTTTTTTCGTGTGCCATTACGGCTGCTTCTACATCTTGTTTGCTCATATCCATAGGAAGCTCTAGTTTAAAGCGCATCTTCCCGTTAAATGAGATAGGATACTCTTTGCTACTTTCTACTAGGTGCTTAGCGTCAAAAACAGGAAAAGGAGCTGTAGAGATACTTTGCTCGTTGCCTAATTTACTCCATAATTCTTCTGCAATATGTGGCGCATAAGGAGAGATTAATATTGTTAGTGATTCTAGCACCTCTTTATTAGCACACTTCTGACTTGTAAGCTCATTTACAGCAATCATAAAGGTAGATATAGAGGTATTAAAACTAAAGTTCTCAATATCTTCTTCTACCTTTTTAATGGTTTTATGAAGTGTCTTTAAGCTGTCTTTACTGGCAGTATCTTCACTTGCGTGAAAAGAACCTTCTGCTCCAGAATGATATAGTTTCCATAGTTTTTTAAGGAATGAATGCACTCCCGATATTCCTGCAGTATTCCAAGGTTTTGCTTGCTCCAAAGGACCTAAAAACATCTCGTACATACGTAAGGTATCTGCCCCGTACTGCTCGCAAATATCATCTGGATTAACGACGTTGTACTTAGACTTGGACATTTTTTCGACCTCGCGATGTACTTTGTATATACCATCTTCTAGAATGAATTCTGCATTTTTAAATTCTACTCTCCAATTCTTAAAAGAATCAGTATCTAATGCATTAGAGCTAGGATCAACCAATTTAACATCCACGTGTTGTGAAAAAGTAGGTAATGAATATATATAC
>CAZJRA010000169.1:0-4329 GCA_964548335.1 uncultured Flavobacteriaceae bacterium
GGTTATCACTTTATGGTATAGCCCCTGGCGTTATAACTGCTATCCAAATGGCGGGTTTTTTTACTCACAAAAAATATAGCAATTTGGGTCGGCGCAAGCCGAATGCAGTTATAACGTTCAGTATAAGAAACGTAGGGCAGAGGATAAGCACTACACTTCGGGTTTGACACTTAGCCAAATATAATATTTTGTATTTGGCGGACTTCATAAAAATACACTGACCTTTGGAGTTTACACAAAAGCCCTATGTTTTTTATACATTGTTAGCAATAGTTATTCTTCCACAATATTTTTCAGATACTGAAATTAAGTAAAGTTGTTTACCATTGCCAAGGAACAACTGTTTGGCTTTAGAGTTTCAAAATTTCTTTTGACCTTTGCAAATTAGTTTTAAAAGTTGACGATTGTAAGGGTTTATTCCAAGATGGAATCATTTTCTCTAAGATTTCTTGACCTTTAGTAGAAGATAGAATTTCGGGGAATGCTTTTTCAAGAACCTCCATCATTATTTTAACAGAGGTAGATGCTCCAGGTGAAGCTCCCAATAAGCATGTAATTTTTCCACAAGTGCTACTCACTATTTTGGTTCCAAATTCTAATTTACCTCCTTCAAAATCATCTTTCTGTATAGTTTGTACTCTTTGCCCTGCAACCATTACTTCCCAATCTTCATTTTTAGCGTCTTTTATAAAGTGTCTCAAAGCATTCATTCTATCCTTAAACGACATGCTTACTTGTTTTATTAAATACTTGGTTAGCGGTAAATTGTGCCAAAAAACACCCCACATAGAATGTATGTTATTAAATTTTATAGATTTAATTAAGTCACTATTATGTCCTTCTTTCAGAAATTTTGTGCTAAATCCTGCAAATGGACCAAATAATAACTCTCTCTTACCGTTTATAAATCGGGTATCAAGATGTGGAACCGACATTGGTGGATCACCAATACCAGCTTTGCTATATACTTTTGCAAAATGCTGATTTTTAATAGATTCATTTTTGCAAACTAGCCATTCTCCGCTTACTGGGAAACCTCCGTAACCATCTTTTTCTGGAATATCTACTTTTTCTAACAATAATAAACTGCCACCACCTGCACCAATAAAAACATGTTCTGCATCAAGATGGGTAACTTCTTTACTTTCAAGACATTTAACTTTTACACACCAATCTTCATCTTTGTCGAGATCAATATCCTGAACTTCATGAAGGAATTTCACTTTGGTATCAAACTCAGTTTCTAATATATTAAAAAGATGTTTGGTTAATGCTCCAAAATTCATTTCGGCCCCTCGGTCAATTCTAGATGAAGCCATAACTTCATGCTCTTCTCGATCTGTCATCATTATTGGAAACCATTCTTTCATTTTCTCAATACTTCTTGTAAATTCAATAGTATCGAACATAAAATGCTCCTTCATTGCTTTATATCTTTTTTCAAGATATTCTGCATTTTCTTTACCCGAAACCCAACTATGATGTGGAACATTTGTAATAAAAGATGATGCATCTTCAATGAGTTTATTATCTACCAAATAGGACCAAAATTGTTTAGATATTTCAAATTGATTACATATATCTATTGCTTTTGTTATATCAACATTACCATGCTCATCTTCTGGTGTATAATTGAGTTCGCAAAGTGCAGAATGTCCTGTTCCTGCATTGTTCCAAGTGCCCGAACTTTCTCTTGCGACATCATCCAAACGTTCTAAGATTAATATTTTTAAGTCAGGGTTAAGTGTTTTTGCTAAAACACTTAGAGTAGCGCTCATTATGCCACCTCCAACGCAAATGAGATCATATTTTTTAGTTTCCATAATATCTAAATTAATTCTGAGATTTATTTGTTTTGTGTTCTACTGATATGGTTAAAGGTTAAAATCAATTTGAAAGAAACGATTAGCCAATGGTTTGATGCAGGATGGAAATATTCTCTCCTGTAAGTGTATTTGATTCGATTAAAGTTTCTATTTGATTAAGGGTATAATCTTTACGAGAATAAATAACAACATATCCTTCATCGCCTTCTTTTAAAAAATTCTTTTTTCCAAAGTCAGTATAATTAGTAGCTCCAATTGCAATAATAGCCTGTTCGGGATATTCAGATTGTTTTACAAGGTCTATAATGCAATCTAAAGGTCCTTCGTTGGGTTGAGTGTTTATTCTTGAGACTATCCAATCTAGAAGTTCCTGATAAATATAGCTGTAGTCACAAATATGACTGTTCACACCATACGGATGTAAAATGCCGTCTCTACGCACGTAAGCAACAATACTATAATTACCTAATACTCCATCTGTTGTAAATTCATCAATATCAATGAAAGTTTCACTAACCCCTTTAGAGCCCGTACCCCAATTCTTTTTTCTGCTTAATTTTTTTACATCAAGCTTTCGTATAGAGCCATCATTAAAAGCTGCAAAAGAAGTAGGTGTGAGCGACTTTACTAATTGATTTTCATATGCTACATTGCAAATAATGGCCAATTCGGGTTCGATTTGCAAGTTTTCACCTTCTTCGGGTATGGTCATCGTATCTGACGAGAATGGGTAGACTTCAAAAAACTTACCTGTATTTGCTGGCACATAAAATGGAAAGATTCCCTTAGGCGCCTCTTTTTCTCCAGCTTTTGCTTTTGAGAACCCAGCGGCTTCTCCTGCCTGGTCAAGATGTCCAGCAATATTTCCGGCAACTCCTATACCAATCATTTTTTTGTAATTCATCGTTGTTCTTTTAAATCAGTTATTAATATAATGTATTATACTGAAACAGGTTGACCTTTTTTGTAGCTTTTTTTTGGGCAGGGATGTTTTTTTGTTTTTCCATAGATTACTAAAAATGTTTGTTTTTTTAGTCAACCTATTTCAGGACAGGTCAAAATATTGTTAGCAAATGTTATTTTAAATAATTCCTAATGCCATAACTTGCCAAAACGCCTTCTCCTGTTGCTGCAGCAACTTGAGCTATAGCACCTTCTCTACAATCTCCAGCAGCAAAAATCCCTTTGATATTTGTTTCAGCCAACCCTGTTGTTTTAATGAAATTTCTTTCATTTAACTCAATTAATCCTTCAAATGGTTTTGTATTTGGAATTAATCCTATAAATATGAATACTCCATCAGCCGAAATTAATTCCTCCTTGTTGGATTCATTGTCTTTTACTTTTAACGATTTGAATAAATCATTTTCTCCTGCTATAAATTCAAGAGATGTTTTATTCATATATGTAGAAATATTATCAATTGTTTTTAATTTTTCAATATAAGTCTCTGAAGCAGAAAAGGTATTAGATCTATTTACAATTTTTACTGATTTACAAAAGCCTGCAAGAAATATTCCTTCTTCCAAAGCCGAGTTACCTCCACCTATTACAATAATATCTTTATCCCTATAGAAAGCTCCATCACAAGTAGCGCAAAAATGAATTCCAGATCCAATTAATTCGGTTTCATTAGGGATTCCTAATAACCTATAAGTTGATCCTGTGGATAGAACAATGGTTTTTGCAATAAAACTGTTTGCTTTTGTTTTTACAGAAAAAACGCCATTCTCTTGAGAAATATTCTGAACTTCCTCTCCTGTTTTAATTGTTGCTCCATAAGTTTTGGCTTGTTCTTCCATTTTATCCATTAATTTCGGACCAGAAATAGAGGTGAAGCCAGGGTAATTTTCTATTTTTTCAGTTAAGAATGCATTTCCACCAATGGTAGTTTTTTCCAGAATAAGTGTATCAAAACGATCTCTTTGAGCATAAATAGAAGTAGTCAAGCCAGCTGCACCGCCACCTATAATAATGGTATCGTATATTTTATGTTCTTTTTCTATATTTATAGACAAAAGTTCTGTTAGGGCAGTATTATCAGGATTCGTATGAGGTGTTCCATCAATTAGTACTGTAGGAATTATTCTTTTTCCATTGTTAATTTCTTCCACTTTTGTTGTTGCCCAATCGTGTTTGTCTACATCAATAAATTGAAAGTTAACAGCATTATCACGTAAAAAACTTTTCGCTCTTCTACAGTCAGGACACCAATCAGCTCCAAATAGTTGTACTCTACCAGATTCGTTAATTCCAAGAATGTTCGATAAAGCTTGATTGTCTGGATTTGTATATGATTTACCTTCTATAATTAGGGTAGGTATTATACGTTTTCCATTGTTAATCTTTTCTACAATTTGCGTAGCTTCTTTGTCCAAATCTACATCTATAAATGTATATTCAAGATTATTTTCTTTTAAAAATGCTTTTGCTCTTCTACAGTCTGGACACCAATCGGCTCCGTATAATTTAATTTCTATCATATTTTTAATTTTTGCTAACG
>CAZJRA010000170.1:0-4315 GCA_964548335.1 uncultured Flavobacteriaceae bacterium
GTCTTGTAGGAAGTGCCATCTTAAAAACCCTAACCAATAAAGGGTTTGTTAATTTGATTACACGTTCTCATAAAGAGCTAGACCTTGTAGATACTCTCGCGGTCAAACAGTTTTTTGAAACAGAAAAACCCGAGTATGTCTTTTTGGCCGCTGCAAAAGTGGGAGGGATTCTTGCAAACAACATATACAGAGGAGATTTTATTTACACCAACTTGATGATTCAAAACAATGTGATTCATCAGAGTTATGTACAAGGTGTGAAAAAATTACTCTTTTTAGGCAGTACGTGTATTTATCCTAAAGAAGCTCCACAGCCTATGGGAGAAGAGAGCTTGCTTACGGGGCCTTTGGAATATACAAATGAGCCGTATGCTATTGCAAAAATTGCAGGAATTAAGTTATGCGAGAGTTACAACTTGCAATACGGAACAGATTTTATAGCCGTGATGCCTACTAATTTGTATGGGTATAATGATAATTTTGATTTAGAGAAATCACATGTACTACCTGCCTTAATACGCAAGGCATATCTGGCAAAGCTCCTCTCTGAAGGGAAAAATGATGAGGTGATGAGAAATCTAGGGGTTAACGCTTTCGCGAAAGCGGAAGAAACCCTAAAAAAATATGGTGTTACTAATAAGGAATTAGAAATATGGGGCTCAGGAAAGCCTAGGAGAGAGTTTTTGTGGAGTGAAGACCTTGCAGACGCTTGTGTCTTTATTATGCAAAACAGAAGCTTTAAAGACGTTTCTCAAGGCCTTGATGAGGTGCGTAACACACATATTAATATTGGTACAGGAGAAGATATCTCTATAAAAGAGTTAGCCCTTTTAATTAAAGAAATTGTAGGTTTTAAAGGAGACCTGGTTTTTAACACAGAAAAACCTGATGGAACTTTAAGAAAAGTAACAGACGTTACAAAGCTTAATAGGCTAGGGTGGAAACATAAAGTAGCACTTAAAGAAGGTATAGAAAGAGTATATGCTTGGTATTTAAAAGAAAATCAAGGATAATAAGAGCTGTATGTCCATCATAAAAAAAGTATTAGATAAACTAGGCGGTGGAGAAGGCTCTTTGAAATATGTAAGTAATGCTTTTTGGCTATTTTCTGAGAAAGGATTAAGAGCGGTAGAAGCCTTTTTAGTAGGTCTTTGGGTAGCAAGGTATCTAGGCCCAGAAGATTTCGGACTGCTCAATTATGCATACTCTTTAGTGTTCTTATTTACTGCATTTGCAACTTTAGGTTTAGATCAAATTGTAGTGAAGGATCTTGTAGATAAAAAGGCCTCTAGAGACACTATTCTCGGGACTACATTTGGGTTACGTATCGCTGGGTTTTTTATAATGTCCATTATGATATGGGTGATTCTTTTAACGTTAGATAATGACACAGAAGTAAATAACCTTATATGGCTTATCACTTTTTCTGTATTGTTTCAGAGTTTTAACGGCATAGACTTTTATTTTCAAAGTAGAGTAGCAAGTAAACCTATTACCTGGGTAAATATGGTAATGGTACTTATTAGCGCATTAATTAAAATAACCCTTATAGTATTTCACGCAGACCTTATTTATTTTGCGGGAGTGTATTGCGTAGAGACCCTCATTAGCGCTATTGGATTTGTCTATTTTTACAGAAGAGAGAAGCTTAGGTTATTAGATTGGGAGTTTAATTGGGTTACTGCAAAAAACCTTTTGTCGAGAAGTTGGTTTTTAATAATTGGGACTATAGCTACAGCAATTTACATGAAGATTGATCAAGTAATGATCAAGGAGTTTATGGGAAATAAAGAGGTAGGCCTATATAGTGCTGCAGTAAAAACCTGTAGTGTATGGTTATTTGTTACTGTAGCAATTACTCAATCTGTTTTCCCCTCTCTTGTAAAGCTTAAAAAAGTTAGTCAAGAACAGTTTTTAAATAGATTACAACAGCTGTATAATTTATTAATGAAGATAGCAATAGTTGCTTCAATAGTATTTAGTTTATTTTCTTCTGTAATTATGAAATTTTTATTTGGAGAAGCTTATATAGAGAGTAGTGGGATATTAACTATTTATATTTGGTCCATCGTTTTTGTTTATTTGAGTAACGGGTCTTGGGGGTATTATTTAAATGAAAACTTGGAGAAATTCTCTAGTATTAGATTACTTCTAGGGGCTGTAATAAACATAATACTTAATCTTATATTTATAAATAAATTTGGATTATTAGGAGCTGCATATGCAACATTAATATCATATGCTATTTCGGGTTATTTTGTAAATGCTTTTTTTGAAAAAACAAGGCCTAATTTTATATTGCAATCACGATCTATATTTAATTTTCTATATTTAAAAACTTGGCTTAAGCCGTTTAATTAATTAAAGTAATTAGTGAAAAACCTACTATTAAATAAACTAGAACAGGCGGTAAGACTTACTTACTTAAACACGATTACTTCTGTAAATAAATCTGTAGTACTGGTTGAGTATCCTAAATCTGGTGGGACTTGGCTGGGGCAGCTAGTATCGAGTTATTTGGAAATACCGTTTCCTAGAAATGAGTTTCCAGTAATGAAGAAATCCCTATTACATGGGCATTATTTGCCTAAACATATAGGAGAGAATAATAAGATAGTGTACTTAGTGAGAGATGGTCGTGATGTGCTTATTTCTTTTTACCACCATCAACTTATATGGAATGATAAGAATAAAAAAGAAGCTCATAATGTAAATTATCATCGTGAAGAAGTAGGGTTTACAGATTATGAAAACGTAAAGAAGAATATACTTTCCTATATGAAATATTCTTATGAGCATAAGCTGTCTAAATTTAGAAGGTTTGTGTTTCCAGGAAACTGGAAAGAATATAATAGCGTTTGGCTTAAAAAGGCTCAGGACAATCCTAATATTTACATGGTACGGTATGAAGATTTGTTAGAAAATACATCTACTACATTAGAGCTTTTATTAAAGAACTTTTTTGATATTGAAGAGGTAGACAAAGACCGTTTAAGAACGGTTGTAAATAAGTTTTCTTTTGAGAATCAAACAAAGAGAAAACAAGGAGAAGAAAGCACAAATAGCTTTTTACGAAAAGGAATCCAAGGAGATTGGAAAAATTATTTTGGAGAAGAAGAGAAAGAAGCTTTTAAGAAGTATACAGGAGACCTTTTAATACGATTGGGGTACGAAAAAAACAATGATTGGTAGCGATATAAGCAAATGAAACACCTATTATTCTTATTTTTTATATTAATAGCTCTGGGGATATTCACGAGTATTGATATTGATGGACCGGTGTTTTTATCTTTTATTGGGAGTGCTATTATTATATTCTTTATTCTCTTCTATCATCTGTATTTAGAAAAGGCGTATTCACCTTTTCTGTCAGCATATTTAGTGTTTAATTTTTTGTTTTTTATTGTTGCTCCTTTAACACAAATCAGTTTTATTGAACAATCCATTATTCCAGAATTTGTAACCAAGTTTCCGTATAAAAAAGAGCTGGTTTTACAATCTAATTTTCTGATAACACTTTTTAATGGCGTATTTATTCTTGCTTATATATTTTTTAAAAAATATTTATTAAAACCCTCTAAGGTTGAGTTGCCTTCAAGCACTACTAAAGTACTGCCTATTACTATCCTGTCAATCTTAGCCATATCTCTACTGGTCTTAATTATTAGCTTTGGATTTGTATTGTATGAAATAGGAAAGCCTAGTTGGCAACGCTCTATTCACTCTGTATTTACGATACTAATTTGGAAAAAAGTATTGTTTTTACTTCCTTTTTCAGGGATTGTATTATGTGTTCAATATTTAAGGAAAAAAGCTAAAAAGCCTATTAATTGGATAACTATTATAGCTGCTTTATTGTGTTTCTTTATACTGCTCTTATGGTTTAAAAACCCTCTTATAGAAAAGCGCAATGCATTAGGGCCCATTTATATATGTTTAATTATTCTTTTCTTTCCCAAATTACTAAAATCTAATGTTAAGATGCTTGGCTTCTTGTTTATGATTATGATTGTTGGGTTCCCTTTATCGGCTGTTTTTACTCATACAAACGCAACTTTTGTTGAGTTACTAAAAGATCCATCGATTCTTATTACAGAAACAAATAAAGGAGGTGGATTTATAAGTGCTTTTAATACTTTAAATTATGACGCTTTTGCAAATATTGTAGCAACTATAGAGTATGTTCAAGTACATGGGATGTCTATGGGTTATCAATGGTTAAGTGCTTTTTTGTTTTTTGTACCTAGAGGTGTATGGGCAACAAAACCTATTTCTACAGGAGAGTTAGTTGGTAACTATTTGATAGATCAATATC
>CAZJRA010000171.1:0-2031 GCA_964548335.1 uncultured Flavobacteriaceae bacterium
ATTATGATCAAATAGATTTACACGTTTCTGATATTATAAAAGCAGCTATAAATAATGACAATAGGGTTAGTGTAGCTAAGCTTAAATCTTTAATTCCAGAGTTTAAGAGTAATAACTCTGAGTATGAGGTTTTAGATCTCTCAGGGATAGACGACCCTTCTATTACATCTATGGAAGATCTGCATTAATTGCTTGATATGAAAGCTACAATAAGAGTGAAGGTGTTTCAAAAAAGTAATTACTTTCTTTTTTTTATATTGATTTTTTTGGGAGTATGTCACTCACAAGAAAAAGAAAAGATTCATATATCGGGTAAGTTACATGGTTCAACTCAAGTTTTTAATGAAGAGGCCCCATTTTGGATACATACAAATACGAATGGCTTTATTTCCGAACAGTCTAATTATGGACTTTCAGCTTTCGCGAAAGCTGATTATAAATTATCAAAAAGTCAATCTTTACAATTAGGTGCAGGAGCCTTTATAAGAGATGAAGTTGTAGATAACCTACAACGTAGTCAATTATATATTGAATACGAAAACTCTATATTTACAATAACAGCTGGATCAAAATCTCCAGATCTTTCTCAGAATGGTCTTTCTACAATTAATGGTAATATATTACTAACAGGAAATACGCGACCATTACCTGGCGCACTCTTGAAGACTACAGAGTCATTTCCTTTAAACAAATGGCTTTCATTTGATGCTCAGTTGGCTCATTATAGTTTAAATGATGAGCGATCTACTTCAGGAGCCAACGTACACTTTAAATCATTAGATTTTAATATTAAATTAGATAGTGTTTCTAAATTTAGTTTTGGATTAAAGCACTATGCACAATGGGCAGGTACAACTCCTGATGGTGTTAAATTGCCTAGTGATGCAAGAGCGTTTACAGAAGTTTTTTTTGGAAGTGCTTCTAGTGAATTTGTTAACTTTAATGAAACTATTAATGCCTTAGGAAATCATATAGGTTCTTATGCGTTATCATATGATCGATTTTTTAAGAATGGAAATAAGTTAAAAGTATATCATCAATCTATATTTGAAGATAGGTCAGGAAGGGAGTTAAATAATTTCCCAGATGGTGTTTGGGGTATTCATTTTAATTTAAATGCGCATAAGTGGCTGCAAGGGGTCTTGTATGAATATGTACAAACAGTCTCTCAAAGCGGTAGCCCTAGAGCAACAAATACACCTTTAGGCCAACAGAGTGGAGGGGATAATTATTTTTTAAATGGGATTTATAGGTCAGGTTGGACGTATGAAGGTAGTACAATAGGCTTACCTTTTATTAATCCTATAGATTCTGAAGAAAACCCAGAAAACAATAGGCTCTTTGCTCATCATATAGGGCTTCTAGCTAAAATTAAAAGATTTGATTTTACAGGAAAAATAACCTATTTACAGAATTTAGGGACGTTTCGTAGACCTTTTGATACTAGGCAACATTTAGTGTTGACATATCTAAATACTTCTTATGATTTAAATGACTACGGGAAAATCATAGCAACAATAGGAGGGGACTTTATAAGAGATAACTCTAATAATGTAGGGGGAAGTGTAGGCTATTCTTATTTTTTTTAAAATTACTTCCCAATACAGAAATTAGCAAAAATATTACCTAATAACTCATCATTAGTGACTTGCCCTGTAATTTCTCCAAAGTGATACAGTGCCTCTCTAATATCAATAGCCATTAAGTCTCCAGAAAGCTCTGTGTCTAATCCATACTGTACCTTTTCTATTTCTTCTAAGGCTTTGAGAAGGGCGTCATAATGACGAGAATTGGTTACAATAGTTTCATCATTGCGTAGGGCGCCGGTACTTACAAAATCTAGCAATTTCTCTTTAAGCGCATCTACTCCTTTTCCTTTTTTTGCAGAGAGTAGGTGTAGATTAGAAATTACAGCTTGTAGCTTGGTTGTTTCTACTTCTTGTAATTGGTCTGTTTTGTTAGCAACAATGAGTAAAGGTTTTAAAGGAAATTTATTTTTAATCTTTTCAACTTCTGTGATGATAGATGTAT
>CAZJRA010000171.1:2041-4312 GCA_964548335.1 uncultured Flavobacteriaceae bacterium
AGATGTATAGTTTGCATCTTTAGGTAATGATGCGTCAAAAAGATAAACCACTACTTGAGCTTGTTTTATCTTTTGAAAAGTTTTTTTGATACCCAAGCCCTCTATCGTATCTGTAGTCTCTCGTATTCCTGCGGTATCTATAAAGCGAAAACCTATACCGCCTATAGAGATTTCATCTTCTATTGTATCTCTTGTGGTTCCTGCAATGTCAGAGACAATAGCACGTTCTTCATTAAGTAAGGCGTTAAGTAGGGTAGACTTCCCTACATTAGGTTCTCCTACAATGGCTACGGGAATTCCGTTTTTAATCACATTACCAGTCGCAAAAGAATCTATAAGACGTTTAAGTACTTTGGTAATACGGCTTATAAGTTCTTTAAACTGTGTACGGTCTGCAAACTCTACATCTTCTTCAGAAAAATCGAGTTCTAGCTCAATGAGAGATGCAAAATTTAAAAGTTCTTGTCGTAATTGAGCAATTTCATTAGAAAAACCTCCTCGCATCTGTTGTATAGCAACCTGATGTGAAGCTTCATTATCACTAGCAATGAGGTCTGCAACGGCTTCTGCCTGTGACAAATCCATTTTTCCATTAATAAACGAGCGTAGTGTAAACTCGCCTGCTTGTGCAGCTCTACAGCCAGAGCGTAACAATAGTTGTATAATCTCTTGTTGGATATAACTAGAGCCGTGACAAGAAATCTCTACGGTAGGTTCTCCGGTGTATGATTTTGTTCCTTTAAATAAAGAAACGAGTACTTCATCTATAGTGCGCTCACCATCCATAATATGCCCTAAGTGTATGGTATGTGTTTTTTGTTCTGTAAGATTTTTACCACTTACAGATTTAAAAACCGAAGCACAAATAGCAATCGCTTTTTCTCCCGAAATACGTATTACGGCAATGGCTCCTGCTCCAGCAGGACTTGCAAGGGCTACTATAGTGTCTTGTACATTCATGAATGCAAAATTACGCAATCATACAACAAAACACTTTATAGAGTAAAAGATATAGTGCTAATTAAATAGTAAAAGAAAACTATATAAAATAAAGAAAGAGTAGGAGGGAGGAGTTGCTTAGTCCCTAAGATATTTTTTATCCATCCAAAACGTACCAAAAGGAATAATAGAGCATAAAAGAACGATTCCTAATGTCTTAGCGCTCCACTTTCGTTCTGACTTCATCATAATAGCAAGTACGATGTATGCTATAAATAAAAAACCGTGCGCCATACCTATCACTTTATTGGGTTCTCCATTGTCCCAAATATATTTTAGAGGCATCGTTACAAAAAGTATCAATAAGTAAGATATTCCTTCTAGTAGACTTGTAATTTTAAATGTTTTAAGCATTCTTTTACTTCTTTATAATTCTTTTTATAATGCGTAGTTTATGGCTATGCGCACGCTGTTGTGCATTGTAAATACCAGAATGATCTAGTCTATCTATGCGTACTTCGCCGTGAGCGTGTATGATATAGTTATCTTCCATAATGATACCTACGTGTACAATATTTCCTTCTTCATTATCAAAAAAAGCAAGGTCTCCAGGTTCACTCTCTTCTATAAAACTAAGAGCTTCGCCCAGCGTTGCTTGTTGAGAAGCGTCTCTCTTAAGACTATATCCGTTTAATCGGTACACCATTTGTGTAAAACCAGAGCAGTCTATCCCAAAATGTGTACGACCTCCCCATAAATAAGGAGCTCCTATAAATAGTAGCGCAGTATCTACAAGTGCTTTTTTAGCTTTCTTACCTTCTGCGCTAGGGCCATCGTATAGTCCTTTAGTTAACGATAGAGTATGCACAGCACTTCCCATGACGGTAGTAAGTAAGTGGCTATCTTGTGTAGTGATAAATTGTACGGGGTCCGAAATGAGTTTTTGAGGTTGCGCTTTCGCGAAAGCGTACTCATCCTCAGTTATTTCTATATACTGTTTATTATCAATCCAGCCCTCGTACTTATCATGTAGGAGCCGTATGCGACTCCATTTTTTACGTTTTTCGGGCACCTTAAATACTTCGCCATACAGCACCTGATTGACCATTTCTGAAGGGTCATCGGGTGTTGCTCGCATAGGAACAATAGTTAAGGTGCAAACTCCGTAAATCATTAAATGTTATGCTTGTACGTTTTGGATTACCATAGCAGAGGCACCACCACCACCATTACAAATTGCTGCAGCTCCCATTTTACCATTATTTTGCTTAAGTACATTTATAAGAGTAATAAGAATACGTACACCACTACATCCTAGTGGGTGTCCTAATG
>CAZJRA010000172.1:0-4298 GCA_964548335.1 uncultured Flavobacteriaceae bacterium
TTTCATTATTGTTTAATCTTAGAAGCTAAAAGATAAATAACTGCCATCCTAATAGCCACGCCATTCTGTACTTGGTCTAAAATGATTGCTTGACCAGAATCTGCTACGTCACTTGTTATCTCTACTCCCCTATTTATAGGTCCTGGATGCATAATAACGATTTCTTTATTAAGAGATTCTAAAAGCTCTTTAGACACCCCATATTGTTGTGAATACTCCCTAGTGCTAGGAAAGTAACTTATATCCATTCGCTCGTTCTGTACTCGTAACATATTAGCTACATCACACCACTCTAATGCTTTTCTCAAATCTAGCTCTACCTCTACCCCTAAACTTTCAATATACTTAGGTATAAGTGTTTTAGGACCACAAATCTTTACATTTGCTCCTTGTAGTTTAAGTGCATAAATATTTGATAAGGCTACTCTACTGTGCAAAATATCACCTACTATAACAACATTCTTACCTGCTACTTCTCCTAGTTTTTCTCTTATGGAATAACTATCTAATAAGGCTTGAGTAGGGTGCTCATGTGCTCCATCTCCTGCATTTACGATACTTGCATTGATATGTTTAGAGAGAAAAACACCTGCACCAGGATTAGGATGCCTCATAACAACCATATCTACTTTCATAGACAGGATATTATTAACGGTATCTATAAGGGTCTCTCCTTTCTTTACTGAAGAGGCTGCAGCACTAAAATTAATAACATCTGCACTAAGTCGTTTTTCTGCAAGTTCAAAGGATAGTTTAGTACGTGTACTATTCTCAAAAAAGAGATTAGCAATCGTTATATCTCTAAGAGATGGTACTTTTTTAATAGGCCTATTAATGACTTCTTTAAAATGGTCTGCAGTTTCAAAAATAAGGTTAATATCCTCTTGAGTAATGTATTTTATTCCCAGTAAATGCTTTACACTTAATTCACTCATTCCCTATTACTTATTAACAACATATACGCTGTCTTTACCATCATTTTCTTTCCAAGTCACTAATACTTTTTCGTCATTTATAGCATCTACCTGTCTTCCTCTATAATCAGGTTGTATAGGTAAGTGTCTACTAAATCGTCTATCTATAAGGCACAGTAACTCTACTTCTTGTGGTCTTCCAAAACTTTGAATTGCAGTAAGTGCAGCATTTATACTCCTTCCTGTATACAATACATCATCTATAAAAACTACTTTTTTGTTCTCTACAACAAAATCTATTTTGGTTTTATTTGCTTCAAGAGTTTTTTCTGTACGCCTAAAATCATCTCTATAAAAAGTGATATCTAGATGCCCTAACAAAATCTCTTTTATATCATAAGATTCTTCCAGAAGCTGTTTTATACGCTCTGCAAGAAATATTCCTCTAGGTTGTATACCTATAAGAACGGTATTTGTAAAATCGTCATGATTTTCAATGAGTTGGCAAGCAAGCCTGTTGAGGATAATATCTACCTCTGTAGCATTAAGTAATACTTTTTTACTCATAGGGTGTTTCCAAACAATGTTCGGAGTACAAAAGTAATCATTTTTTATGTACCTCTATGCTACCCTTGTTTAATAGTAGTATTTTAAAGTAAAGAATCTAAGATAGATCTTACTTCTGGACTATTCCAATTTGCTGCTCCTTGATCCTTAAGTACTATTTTTCCTGTTTTATCAATAATGTAATTCGTAGGGATACTACGCTCATTTAACGCTTCGGGAGTACGCATAAGTGGTCTTACAGCAGGGATAGCAAATCCTTTTCTATCTAAAAATCGTTGAACTACACTAGGATCTTCTTGCGTTATAAATAAGAATGTAACCTTATCTCCGTACTCTTGATACAGCTTTTCAAGACTAGGAAGCTCTGCAATACACGGAGGACACCATGTAGCCCAATAATTAACAAATGTGACCTTTCCTTTACCAACAGGACTATTTACCGCAATACCATCTAATGTACTTACTCTATAATCAAAAGGAGGTATTGATACTTGATCTTCTAAATCCATTACCTTAGGACTAGGGCTAATACTTATAATGAGCTTCTGTAAATTAGTTTGAATCACTGTGCGTGTTTGTGGTATCACAAGCAACGCTATAAACACTATATACAATAAGTTTGAGAGTTTTACTTTCTTAAATTCCATATGCGTTTAAAAAATTAAAGCGCAATACTCGATAGTACCGCATCTTAAAGATAGACTAAATTCACCTATTAATCGTAACTGTTCTTATAAGAAAGGATGTTAGACTAGGGTTAAAATAGTGCCCTTTTGTACTTTTTAAATTTATGAAGACAGGGCCTCTTAAAAGTCAAAAGCCTTAGTACAGATACACTAAGGCTTTTGGATTATAAAACATAGTTTATATTATACTACTAATTTTCTTTGAGAAGGTTTGAATTTTGTTAATACAATTCCTTCCACAGCAGCTTCGTATTCTGCCATAGTAGGCGTTCTACCTAAAATTGTAGACAATACTACAACTGGAGTAGATGATAATAAAGACTCTCCTTTTTTACCATCAGTATCTCTTACAACTCTTCCTTGGAATAAACGAGTAGAAGTAGCCATTACAGTATCTCCTGGCTCAGCTTTTTCTTGGTTACCCATACATAGACTACAACCTGGACGTTCTAAATATAATTTATTATCATACTTAGTTCTTGCTTCAGCTTTAGGAGCATTGTCATCAAATACAAAACCTGCATATTTTTCTAATACTTCCCAATCTCCTTCTGCTTTTAATTCATCTACAATATTATATGTTGGAGGCGCAACTACTAAAGGAGCTTTAAACTCTACCTTACCTTGTTGTGCTTCAACATTTTTAAGCATTTTTGCTAATATTTGCATATCTCCTTTATGAACCATACACGAACCAACAAAACCTAAATCTACTTTCTTAGTTCCTCCATAAAAAGATAATGGTTGAATATTATCGTGCGTATAACGCTTAGAAACATCTTCATTATTTACATCTGGATCAGCAATCATTGGTTCAATAATCTTATCTAAATCGATAACAACATCTGCATAGTACTTAGCATCTGAATCTGGTTTTAATGCAGATTTAGTTCCTGTTTTAATTTCTTGGATACGTTTGTTTGCCTTATCAACTAATCCTTGGAAATCTTGCTTTGGATTATCCATACCCTTATCAATCATGATTTGGATACGATCTCTAGAGATTTCTAATGATTCTATTAATGTATCGTCTTCAGAAATGCAGATAGATGCTTTCGCTTTCATCTCAGCTGTCCAATCTGTAAATGTAAATGCTTGATCAGAAGTTAATGTACCAATATGAACTTCGATAATCTTTCCTTGAAAAACATTCTCTCCTTCAAACTGATCTAACATCTGATGTTGAGTAGCATGAACTACATCACGAAAATCCATATAAGGTTTCATCTCTCCTTTGAAAGTAACTTTTACAGATTCTGGAATTGGCATCGTAGCTTCACCTGTAGCTAAAGCTAAAGCAACTGTTCCTGAATCGGCTCCAAACGCAACACCTTTTGCCATACGTGTATGAGAATCTCCACCAATAATTACATCCCAATCATCAACTGCAATATCATTCAGTACTTTATGAATTACATCTGTCAAAGGAGCGTACTCGCCACCTGGATGACGTGCAGTAACTAATCCAAAGTCATTCATAAACTTCATCAACCTTGGAATATTCGCCTTAGACTTATCATCCCAAACAGAAGCCGTATGACATCCTGATTGATAACCCGCATCAACAATTGGAGAAATAACTGTAGCAGCCATCATCTCTAACTCCTGAGAAGTCATTAAACCTGTAGTATCTTGAGAACCTACAATATTCACTTCTACTCTAACGTTAGATCCTGCGTGTAACGTTTTTCCTGGGGTAGTTCCTACTGCATTTTTGTTGAATATTTTTTCAACAGCAGTTAAACCTTGTCCTTCTATAGAAACTTCTTTTGAAGCAGCGTATACTTGAGGAACATCAATTCCTAAAACTTTACAAGCAAATGTTTGTAATTTCTTGCCAAAAACAACAGCATAAGAACCTCCTGCTTTAATAAACTCCATTTTTGGTGGTGTTAAAGCTGAAGAGATATCTTTTAATTCTTTGTCTCCGTTATATAATTTCTTTGTTTTTGTATTTATTGTAAGAACCGTTCCTGTAGCAACAGAGTACTCTTCTTTTAAAATTGGATCTCCTTCTGCATCTACAATAGTATTTCCATCAGCATCTTTTTGCTTTACCCAGTTTTTTAAATCGACACCAATACCACCAGTTACTCCAACAGTAGTTAAGAAAATTGGTGCAATACCATTT
>CAZJRA010000173.1:0-4281 GCA_964548335.1 uncultured Flavobacteriaceae bacterium
TAAAATTCGATTCAGCCTAGCGTTTTTTGGTTCGTTTTTTTGGCGATGCAAAAAAATGAACAACTTTAATAAAAAGCCATAAGACTTGGAATCACAAACGCTCCACTCTTATTTAGAAGTCAACTCCTGAAACAAACCTTCCAAACTAGCATTCTTCTGATTAAGCTGTAAGATTTTGAGTTCGTTATCATGGGCAAAATCAAAGACAGTAGCACGCATATCTTCTTGGGTGCTAAAGCTAATCTCATAAATAAAATCGTGCGTATTCTTCACATTACTTACATGTGCTAAACGCTCTAGTGCAACCGTCTCTACTCTGTAATCAAACTCTACAATAACGGTTTGTTGTTGCCCTTCTCGTAAGGCATCTATCTTTTTATCTGCTACGACCTGCCCTTTGTTAATAATAATAACCCGATCGCAAATAGCTTCTACCTCCTGCATAATGTGAGTGCTCATTAAAACAGTTTTTGTTTTCCCTATGTTTTTAATGAGCGCACGTATTTCTAATAATTGATTAGGGTCTAGGCCTGTTGTAGGTTCATCTAGTATTAATACTTCTGGGTCGTGTAATAAGGCATTAGCAAGGCCTACTCGTTGTCTGTATCCTTTAGAGAGTTGATTTATTTTTTTGTGGGCCTCAGGAGTAAGTCCTGTAAGCTCTATTACTTCCTGGATTCTGTTTTTAGGAGTATTGTACACATTTGCATTAAAATGTAAATACTCTCTCACATACATATCTGTATATAAAGGGTTGTGTTCTGGAAGGTAGCCTACAGATTTACGAACCTCTTGTGCGGCCTTGTGTATATTGTACTCGTTTACCATTGCATCACCACTAGTAGGGGTGATGTAAGTGGTTAGTATTTTCATTAAGGTAGACTTGCCAGCACCATTAGGTCCTAAAAAACCTACGATTTCTCCTTTGTTAATAGAGAAGGTTACGGCATCTAGTGCGCGTTGATTTTTGTAATTTTTTGAAATGGACGTTACAGATATAGACATCTTCCTTTTTTTTCAAATTTAGTTAATAATCCATAATTAGAGATACAACACGTTTCTTATTCATAACGCACTTTATCTTGGTATAAGTACATAAATGAGTATAATTATGCTTTTTTTGTTTAAAAAACGTACAGATGCGCTTGTGGAGCAAAGTTTTTTTTCTACTTTCGCTTTGTTAAAGAATTTATGATGTTTACAAACGCATATTATTTTACTAGTTATTTCTTTTTCTTCTTTCAAGGGAAGAGCAGGGCAGGACTCGTATGGTAATAATTGATACTCAATAAAAACCTTTAAAAGTTCTGATCAAAATTCAGAGCTTTTTTTGTTTTATAGCGTTTGTGACGATTAATTAAAAAAATAAGAATGTCTAAATGTATTGCCATACAAGGGGTAAAAGGGTCTTTTCATCACAAAGTGGCGCAAGCCTATTTTGAAGAAGATGTAACCGTAAAAGAGTGTGATTCATTTCCAATGCTTGTAGATACACTTATTTCGGGTAAAGCGACAGATGCTATTATGGCTATAGAGAACTCTATAGCAGGAGCTATCCTTCCTAACTATGCGTTGTTAGATCAAAATAAACTTCATATAGAGGGTGAATTTTACTTAGATGTACAGCATAATCTAATGGCATTGCCAGGGCAAACGATACAGGATATTAAGCAGGTATGGTCACACCCTATGGCATTGTTACAATGTCGAAGCTTTTTTAAGCCATACCCACACATAAAATTAGTAGAAGATACAGATACAGCAGCTGTAGCAAGGCAAATACAAGAAGAGAATTTAATGGGTATAGCAGCCATAGCGAGTTCTACTGCAGCAAGTATCTACAACTTAGAAATTCTGAGTAAGAGTATCCAGACAATTAAAAATAATGCGACTCGCTTTTTTGTGTTAAACACAAAAGCAAGTGAAGCTAATACAAGTGCAAATAAAGCATCGTTGCGCTTTACTACAGATCATAAAAGAGGGAGCTTAGCTACTATTCTAAATGTATTGAGTGATTGTAAATTAAATCTTACAAAAATTCAATCGATGCCGGTAATTGAAACTCCTTGGAAATATGCTTTTTTTGTAGATGTTACTTTTCAGGAGTATGAAGATTATGTAAAAGCAAAAAAGGTGCTTGCTATTATGGCGACAGACTTTAAAGTGCTTGGAGAATATAAAAATCAAAAAATATAATGGAAGTTGCTAATAGACTAGAGCATATTAAGGAATACTACTTTTCGCGTAAGCTTAAAGAAGTAAGAGCGCTTGTATCTAAAGGAAAAGATATTATAAATATGGGTATAGGGAGTCCAGATTTACAGGCTCCTGATACCGTAGTTACTGCTTTGCAAAAAGGATTGTTAGACCCTACAGCTCATCAATACCAGAGTTATATAGGGCTTCCAGAACTAAGGGAAGCAATAGGTGATTTTTATCATAAGTTTTATGATGTCTCTGTAAACCCAAGTAATGAGGTGTTGCCTTTAATGGGGTCTAAAGAAGGGATTATGCATATTAGTATGGCATTTTTAAATCCAGGAGACCAGGTGCTTATTCCCAATCCAGGATACCCTACCTACAGCGCAGTTACAAAACTAGTAGAGGCTACGCCTGTACTGTATGATTTGGATGCTTCTAATAATTGGTTGCCAGATTTAGAAAAACTAGCGAAAACAGATTTAAGTAAAGTAAAGCTTATGTGGATTAACTACCCGCATATGCCTACAGGAGCACAAGGATCTAAAGTGTTTTATAAAGAAGTGATTGCTTTTGCAAAGGCACACGATATTATACTTGTTAATGACAATCCGTATAGTTTTATATTAAACGATTCTCCATTATCTATATTAGAAGTAGCAGGAGCAAAGGAAGTAGCTTTAGAGCTTAACTCTCTTAGTAAGACCTTTAATATGGCAGGATGGCGTGTAGGAATGGTTTTAGGAAACCCTGATCTAATTAACGCGATTCTCAAGGTAAAGTCCAATATGGACAGTGGTATGTTTTACGGCATACAAAAAGGCGCTATAGCAGCTTTACAGCTAGATAAAGATTGGTTTACGAGTATCAATGCAGTGTATAAAAAACGTAGAGAACTCATCTATACACTTGCAACAAAACTAAACTGTACTTTTGACACCAATGGTACGGGAATGTTTGTATGGGCTAAATTGCCAGAAGGAATAGATGCAGAGCAGTTTATAGATGCACTCCTGTATGAAAAAGATTTATTTATTACACCAGGTACTATCTTTGGTAGTCAGGGAGAAGGATATATCCGTTTCTCTTTATGTGTGACAGAAGAACGAATTAAAGAAGCAATAGAGAGGGTATCGTAAGGTATCTCGCTTTCGCGAAAAAAACAACATGAAAAACATAAACATCATAGGAGTAGGATTAATAGGCGGGTCTTTTGCCTTAGACTTGCAGTCACTATTTCCTGATGCCCGTATCCTAGGAATTGATACCCAATCTTCACATATAGAAGAGGCTATAAAGCTAGGTGTTATACATGCCGAAGGAAGCTTAGATGATGTAGAAAAAGCAGACTTAGTAGTTCTTACAGTACCTGTAGATGTAGCTACAAAGGTACTGCCTAAAGTGCTAGATAGGGTAGGAGAGCAAACCATAGTGATTGATATGGGGTCTACTAAAGAAGCTATTTGTAAATGTGTAGCCTCTCACCCTAATCGTCGTAATTTTATGGCGTGTCACCCTATAGCAGGAACTGAGTTTTCGGGACCTAGTGCAGCTATAAAAGGCTTGTATGCAGGTAAGACAAATATTATATGTGAGGTAGAGAAAACGGCTTTTAAGCTTCAAGAGAAAATGCTTGAAGTGTTTAAAAATATAGGAATGCGTATTCGCTATATGGAGGCTCAGTCTCACGACAAACATATCGCATATGTATCTCATTTATCGCACGTGAGTTCTTTTATGCTAGGAAAAACGGTTATTGAAAAAGAAAGGAACGAACATGATATCTTTGACATGGCAGGGAGTGGTTTTGCCTCTACAGTAAGATTGGCAAAAAGTAACCCTGTAACGTGGACTTCTATTTTTAAAGAAAATAAAGATAACATATTAGAAACATTAGAAGAGTATATTACTAATTTGCAAAACTTTAAAACGCTTATGGAATCAGGAGATTTTGACGGAGTGTATAAAGAAATGGAAGCAACAAATCATATTAAAGAAATATTAAAAGGAATTAATCTAGATGGGGCCTCATAATTACTTGAAGGTCAAAACTAGAAACTATGTAAAATAAAAAAAAACTTA
>CAZJRA010000174.1:0-4278 GCA_964548335.1 uncultured Flavobacteriaceae bacterium
AACTCCTAAATATACAACTATGATTATTATAAACTAAAAAAGCTCCCTGTTTAAAGGAAGCTTTTCTCTTGAGGTGCCGAGCGGATTCGAACCGCTGTAGATGGTGTTGCAGACCACTGCCTAGCCACTCGGCCACGGCACCATTTTTTTGGTTGAATGCAAATGTACTTATTTTTTAGAATAAAGAGTAATACTATTTTAAGAGAAGTTTAAAGATCGTATTATCTCAGCACATGTTGCTCTACAGTAACCATTTCTACATCGCCTCCTATAGGTGGGTTTAGTTTAGAAATTGCCACGGTAGCCTCTTGTATCATAGCACTTTCTGCAAGAAAGCGTTTTAAGATACGGTCACAAACAGTTTCTAGAAGCTTAGACGCAATCGCCATTTCTTCTTTTACTACTTGGTTTAAAAATACATAATCTACAGTATCTTCAAGCTCATCAGACTGTGCACTTGCAGAAAGATCTGCCTTTACAGCAACGTTTACGAGATAGTCAGATCCTATTTTAGTTTCTTCAGAGAGGCAGCCGTGATAGGCATATACTCTTATGTTTGTAACGCGTATGGTATCCATAGTGCTTTCGCGAAAGCGAGATTTTTAAGTTCACAACAAAGGTACGTATCAACCCGTAAAGAAATCAAAAATGTTACCCAAACTACTCGAGTCTGCTTTGTAAAACTCAGTATAAGTGCATTTTTTGCAAGTAACCGATGTAAATTTTTCGGTTTGTATATCTAAGATTTTAGAAAGTATACCTCCTGTAGCTCGCATTTGTCCTGTTTGGTAGGTAGTGTTTGAACATTTAGGGCAGGTGTAATCAAGGTTTTTCATCAATAATGTTTAGCATATATGTATACTATATTTAGGATTATGTTACAATGAGGTATAGAACTGCGCTTTCGCGAAAGCGTTTTTAGTAAATTTGCAACTTGAAGGCATTACTATGAGCGATACACACAAATCTTTAAACTTTTTAGAACAAATTGTTGAGGACGACTTGACTAACGGATATACTCGCGAGCAATTGCGTTTTCGATTTCCTCCAGAGCCTAATGGGTATTTACACATAGGGCACTGTAAGGCAATAGGCATTAGTTTTGGACTAGGGGAGAAGTATAATGCTCCTGTAAATTTACGTTTTGACGATACGAATCCTGTTAAAGAAGAACAAGAGTATGTAGATGCTATTAAGGAAGATGTATCTTGGTTAGGCTATAAATGGGATCAGATATGTTTTTCTAGCGATTACTTCCAGCAGCTTTATGATTGGGCTGTAAAGATGATTAAAGATGGAAAAGCCTATGTAGATAGCCAGTCTAGTGAAGAGATGGCAGCACAAAAAGGAACGCCTACACAAGTAGGGGTAGCAGGGCCTTACCGCAACCGCTCTGTAGAGGAGAACTTAGATCTCTTTGAGCGTATGAAAGCAGGAGAGTTTAAAGAAGGGGAGCACGTACTACGTGCAAAGATTGATATGGAAGACCCTAATATGCTTATGCGTGACCCGCTTATGTATCGCATATTACACAAAGAGCATCACCGTACGGGCGATACTTGGTGTATCTATCCTATGTATGATTGGACACATGGCGAGAGTGATTATATAGAACAGATATCTCATAGTTTATGTTCGCTTGAGTTTAAGCCACACCGTAAATTGTACGATTGGTTTTTAGATCAAGTATATACAGGAAAAGACGTACGTACTAAGCAACGAGAATTTGCTAGGTTAAATCTTAATTACACCATTATGAGTAAGCGTAAGTTATTGCGCTTAGTAGAAGAAGGTGTTGTTTCTGGATGGGATGATCCACGTATGCCTACTATTTCTGGATTGAGAAGAAGAGGATATACACCTATATCACTACGTAATTTTGTAGAAACCGTAGGAGTGGCAAAGCGTGAAAACGTGATTGATGTATCCCTATTGGAGTTTAATATACGTGAAGACCTCAACAAGATTGCTACTCGTGTAATGGGAGTTTTAAACCCTGTAAAATTAGTTATTACCAACTACCCAGAAGGAAAAGAAGAGCTTCTAATAGCAGATAACAATCCAGAAGACGCTGAGGCAGGAACTCGTGAAGTTCCTTTTTCTAGAGAGCTATATATAGAACGAGAAGACTTTAAGGAGGATGCAGGGAGTAAGTATTTTAGACTTACGTTAGGAAAAGAAGTGCGATTAAAGAATGCTTATATCATAAAGGGGGAAAGCGTTGTAAAAGACGCCTCTGGTGCCATTACAGAGATACACTGTACGTATGACTCAGATAGTCGCTCAGGAAGCGGCACAGAGGCTTCTATGCGCAATGTAAAAGGAACTTTGCATTGGGTGTCTATACAACACGCAATTACTGCAGAGGTACGTTTATATGACCGTTTGTTTAGTAACGAATCTCCAGATAGCGACCCAGAGAAAGATTTTATGGAGTTTCTTAACCCAGATAGCCTTAAGGTAATTACAGGCTACCTAGAACCCTTTTTAGCTACTGCTAAGAAGAGTGATCGTTTTCAGTTTCAGCGATTGGGGTATTTTAATGTAGATCTAGACAGCACTCCAGAAAAATTGGTGTTTAATAAAACCGTGGGTCTAAAAGACTCTTGGGCAAAGATTAAACCTAAACAAACACAGCAACAAAATAAGCCAAAACCTCAACAGCAAGCCTCTGCATTAAGCACGATTAATAAATTGGGTAAGAAGTTAGCTAATTTACCAGAAGAGAAACGTATGGCTGCTATTGCAGATATCCAAAAACTAGCGGTAAACCTTTCTGAAGAGGAAGTAATAGGCTTTTTTGGAACGGCTGCCAAGAAAGTGGGAACACGACTGGCAGGTATTGAGAGTTTATATGCTTTCGCGAAAGCGCAATCTAAAGAAATTTCAAATATTCTTGGAGCAGAAGAGTTTGTTCAAAAGGCAAAGGAGGATGCTAATGAGTTACTTGTAGAGGCTGCACAGAAATTATAGAATATAAGTAGCTTGTCTTGAAGGGGAAAAAAATAAGAAAAAGTGCTAACTTTAAACAATGCTAGATAATCTTAAAAATGATACAAAAGGACTTACTGACAATGTTCAGGCCTATATAGAGAACAGAATAAATTACCTTAAACTAGATTTCTTTAAGAAATCGATGTTGGGGGTAACAACCTTAGTAAAGATTCTTCTAGTGGGTTTTCTGGTACTTATCTCTTTTTTCTTTTTGTCTATAGCAGGAGCTATCTGGCTGGGAGAACTATTGGGAAGTCCTATTTATGGATATCTCATTGTAGGAGGATTTTATAGTGTACTCGTTATAGGAGTATTATTATTTGCTATAAAACCCATTGAAAGATTCTTATTTAAAAAGTATGCTAAACTATTTTCCTGATGAAAACCTATCATAGTTTTAAAGAGATTGATCAAGAACTGGAACGGCTTAATAAAGAGGCAGAGCAGGAGTTAAATCATATCAAAACCCACTATGGTGATATCAAGACCAATCTGGGTTCCATAAGTACATTAAGTGGTATAATGATGAGCTTTATCCGAAAAGAAGCTGTCAGTAAGGTAACGTCACAGTTAAAGAAAAAACTAATAAAAAAAGTGAAAAAAGGATAATCTTCTTTTTTCACTTTCTTTTTTCGTTCAGATAAGCATCGTAAATTTTGCTATAATTACAGCTAATCTCACACATAAAAACAACCTGTTTTTAAAGTGCTTTATTCCTCTTTTTTAGGACCAATCCCTTTTTTAGCATTTTCCTTTTTCATTTGCTCTCCTATTTGGTTAGAAGCTACAAAAGAAGTAATCATATCATTAAGCATATTGCTTCCTGCTTGAGGAGAGTTAGGCATAAGGATTAGGTTAGAGTTGGTTTGCTCACCCATAGATTGTAAAGTGTCATAATGCTGTGTTACTACAATAAGCGCAGATGCCTCTTGAGAGTTAATCCCTACATTATTTAATACATCTACAGACTCTTCTAGACCACGAGCAATCTCACGACGTTGGTCTGCAATACCTTGCCCTTGTAAGCGCTTAGACTCTGCTTCTGCACGTGCTTTAGCAACAATCTTGATACGTTCTGCTTCTGCTTCAAACTCTGCAGCTACTTTTTCACGCTCTGCCGCATTAATACGGTTCATCGCTTCCTTAACCTGTAAATCAGGGTCAATATCTGTTACGAGTGTTTTAATAATATCAAAACCGTAGTTAGACATCGCCTCGTTAAGTTCTCCTTTTACAGCAATAGCAATATCATCCTTTTTAACAAACACATAGTCGAGTTTCATT
>CAZJRA010000175.1:0-4251 GCA_964548335.1 uncultured Flavobacteriaceae bacterium
CTTCAGAATTAGATTTTAGTCGAGTGCCTCCTACTGAGCCTGCAATGACAAGAGATGCTCTTGTAGAGTTGTTTGAAAGTAATGTAGCCAGTGCAAAGCAAGCATTAGAAAACCTTTCTGAAAATCAATTAACAGAAAACTGGACACTTAAAAATGGAGAAACTACTTATATAAACGAAGTAGCTAAACAAGATGTAATGCGCAACTTAATAATTAGTCATACGATACATCACAGAGCACAATTAGGAGTGTACTTACGTATGAATAATCTTAAAGTACCTGCTAGTTATGTAGCTTCTGCAGATGAGAGCTTAATATAATAGTTCACAACAATTTATTTATCAGAAAAGCCTAATCATATATTTTGATTAGGCTTTTCTGATAAATAAATTTTGATTTCATTTAAAAAGTTAGAGATCTTTATTGATGATAGCCAATAGGTAAGAAGAAGTCTATTTTAAAATAACCTTTATTTTCTTTTTTTGAGATATAAGCAGGAATACTGGTAGTCAATAATCCCTTTTCCGAGATTTAGGATGTCGGCGCCTAAAATACCGTGTACGGCCTCTGCTTTGTGATTTATTAAGGCTGTGTTTACATGACTGAGGTCAAAGAGAACAATGTCTATCTTTTCTTTTTTCCAAGAACTAACCTTAAGAGTATTTCCTGTAGACAGTCTAGTCTCCATATCTATTGCTCCAGCACCTGCGGCTAGCACTTTGCTATCTTCGCTTATAAGGTTAAAATAACTAGCATATTCTAAGCCTATGCAAGAACTAGAGGCGCCTGTATCTAGTATAAAAGAGCCTTTAATACCATTTATAGTCGCTTTTAGCTCCAAGTGGTTTGTAGGAGTCGTATTAAGTTTAATACGCGTATACCCTTTTGCTAATAAAAATTCTCTAAGACTTGCCATAAGTGTACAAAAATAAGAAAGTGAGGCGGGTTTTGCTTTCTCGAAAGCGTAATACCCACTATTTTTGCATCATGCAATTTATAGATACCCATACTCATTTGTACAGTGAGGCTTTTGATGAAGATCAAGAGCAGATGATCGTGCGTGCCATTGAAGCTGGCGTACAGCAGTTTTATATCCCTGCGATAGATTCTGAATATACTCAGCGTATGTATGATTTAGAAAAGGCATATCCAGCGCATATGCACCTTATGATGGGGTTGCATCCTACATATGTAAAGCCTGAAAATTATGAGGCAGAGATGGCTCATGTAAGATCTGAGTTAGAAAAAAGATCTTTTGTAGCGATAGGGGAGATAGGGATAGATTTATATTGGGATAAAAGTACACTGGCATTACAGCAAGAAGCTTTTCGAACTCAAATACAACTTGCTAAAAAGTACAAACTCCCTATAGTTATACATTGTAGGGAAGCCTTTGATGCCGTTTTTGATATATTGGAAGAAGAGAAGGGGGAAGATTTATACGGGATATTTCATTGTTTTACGGGCACAAAAGAGCAAGCTTTAAAGGCGATAAGTTATAATATGAAACTGGGGATAGGCGGTGTGGTTACTTTTAAGAATGGAAAAATAGATCAATTTCTAGCAGAAATCCCATTAGAGCATATTGTTTTAGAGACAGATGCACCTTATCTAAGTCCTGTTCCATATAGAGGTAAACGTAATGAGAGTAGCTATCTTGTGCTTGTGGCAGAGAAGCTTGCTACGATATATAAGATATCTTTAGAAGAGATTGCAAAACATACATCTGCAAATGTACAGACAGTTTTTAGGCATAACTCCTAGATTTTTTGCACTTTTGCCTAAAATTATTTAAAATTAAGTGAGTCTAGACATAGATCATATTCGTCCTTATCACGATACTGAGGTTCATCAGGCGATTAAACACGCTTGTAAGCATCCTTATTTTAAGGTATTGTTGCAGTTTACTTTTCCAGGTAAAAGTGAAGAAGAAATTGAAGAGATTCTAGATAGTTGTCACTCTGTATATGATTTTCAAACACGAGTGATTTACAAGTCGGCACGTAATTTATTGCTTAAAAGTAGTGATGGGTTTAGTTATTCTGGTTTTGATAAGCTAGGGGCAAAGACTTCTTATTTATTTATCTCTAACCATAGAGATATTGTGCTAGACACCTCTCTACTTAATGTCTCTTTGTATGATCACGATAAGGTAATGACAGCAAGTGCTATTGGAGATAATCTGGTAGGAAAAGATTTTTTATTAGAATTATCTAAACTCAATCGTAATTTTTTAGTTCTTAGAGACCTGCCTCTTAGAGAGATGTTACAGAGTTCTAAAACACTGTCTCAATATATGCAAGATCTGCATACAAGTGGGCGTTCTGTATGGATTGCACAACGAGAAGGGCGTACAAAAGATGGTAATGATCAGACACAGCAAGGTGTTCTTAAAATGCTAGCAATGGCAAAAGGAGAGCAAACACTTTCTCAATACTTAAAATCGTTACGCATAGTGCCTGTAAGTATCTCTTATGAGTATGATCCTACAGATATACTTAAGGTACCAGAACTTTTAGCGAAGCAACAGGAAATCCCTTATGTAAAAACACCTAATGAAGATTTTAATAGTATTTTAAAAGGAGCACTTGGGTATAAAAAACGCATCCATATTTCAGTAGCGCCATTGGAAGATAATGAGTACGATGTGTTGAATGAAGAAGGAAGTGAAAATGAACGTTTACAAGCTTTTGCAAAAGCAATAGATAAAAAAATACATACGCATTATAAGTTGTGGCCATCCAATTATATCGCTTTTGATAAGTTACATAACACAACAAAATATAACGAGCATTACGATGCTATAGAGTTGAGACAGTTTGATAGAAGATTAGAACGTCGTGTAGATACTACTAATGAGATGGCTATTGAGAGCTTCTTAAAAATGTATGCTACTCCAGTAGCAAATGCAGAGCGTTATGAGTAGTAAGTCTAAAATACTACTCATCTATACGGGCGGTACTATCGGAATGGTTAAAGACTATGAAACGGGTGCTCTCAAGGCATTTAACTTTGATAAGTTGCTTAAAAATATTCCAGAACTACGTTTATTAGATTGTGAGATACGTACAGCTTCTTTTACAGATCCTATAGATTCTTCTAATATGAACCCTAAGTATTGGGTAGAGTTGTGTACTATTATAGAGAGTAATTACAACGATTTTGATGGTTTTGTTGTATTACATGGTAGTGATACAATGAGTTATACGGCTTCTGCCTTGAGCTTTATGCTTGAAAACTTGAGTAAACCTGTAATTTTTACAGGGTCGCAATTGCCTATTGGAGATTTACGTACAGATGCAAAAGAGAATCTAATTACGGCTGTACAGCTTGCTGCATTGCATGAGAATGAAACTCCTGTAATACAGGAAATAGGTTTATATTTTGAATACAAATTATACAGAGCTAATAGAACCACAAAGGTAAGTGCAGAGCATTTTGAAGCTTTTGCCTCTCCTAATTATCCATCTTTAGTTACTTCGGGAGTGCATATTAATGTGAGTAAAGAGGTATTATTAAGTCCTGTAAAAAATGAGCTAAAAGTACACAAAAACCTTGTAGATGAAGTCTTGTTGCTTAAGATGCATCCGGGTATTTCAGAGCGTATGGTAAGTGCAATGTTAGCTATCTCTGATGTAAAAGGAGTTGTTTTAGAGACCTATGGGTCGGGAAATACAACTACACAGGAGTGGTTTATAAATGCAATTGAAAAAGTATTAGCAAAAGGTATTCCTGTAGTAAATGTTACACAGTGTATTAGTGGTAGTGTGCAAATGGGAGATTATGAGACGAGTGTAGGGCTTAAGAAAGCAGGAGTGATAAGTGGTAAGGACCTTACAACAGAAGCAGCTATTGTAAAGATGATGTATTTATTAGGGCAAGGGTTAAGTCCTGAAGTTTTTAAATCTGTTTATGAAACTTCATTAAGAGGGGAGTTGTCCTAAGGTTTAGGGGTGAATTATAAATAGCTTGCTTTCGCGAAAGCAAGGATTGTAAAATAAGAATTAGAGAGGTGGCCGAGTGGTCGAAGGCGCACGCCTGGAAAGTGTGTAAACGGCAACGTTTCGAGGGTTCGAATCCCTTCCTCTCTGCGAGTGCAAAAAATGCCTCTAGAAAAATGTCTGAGCTTGCTCAAGTACTTTTCTAGAGGCATTTTTTATATTTCGAAGCAATATGCATTTCCAGCATACCCTTTTGGGGTGACCGAGCGCAGCGAAGGTAATCCCTTGTCTGTGCTTGTTTTTTTTTACT
>CAZJRA010000176.1:0-4201 GCA_964548335.1 uncultured Flavobacteriaceae bacterium
TACAAAGGATTTTCAAAAAGAACTTTTTAATGAGATGAAAGGAAGAATTAAGGATGACGATGAGTCTGTGCCGTTTAAAAGTGATGGATATTGGTATTATAGGCGCTATGAGACGGGTAAAAATTATCCTATTCTTTGTAGGAAAAAAGACTCCTTGTCTAGTGAGGAGATTATTGTTTTTGACAATAATATAATGGCAAAAGGTCATTCATACTTTAGTCAAGCCGGGTATACTGTTTCTGAAGATAATAAAATTGCAGCTTTTGGAATAGACACTGTGAGTAGACGACAGTATACAATACAATTTAAAAATTTAGAAACGGGAGAGATTTATCCTGAAAAAATAGAAGATACTACAGGTAGTGCGGTTTGGGCAAATGATAATAAGACGGTTTATTACTCTAGAAAAGATACAGAGACTTTGCGGTCTAATCAAGTATTTAAGCATGTGCTAGGAACGGATGTTTCTAAAGATATACTTGTTTTTCAAGAAGACGATGAAACTTTTTTTAGCTATGTATATAAGACAAAGTCTAAGAAATTTATAATTATAGGCTCTAGTAGCACCTTAACAAGTGAAGTTCGCATACTGTCTGCAGATAATCCGGCTGGAGAATTTAAGATTTTTCAAGAACGAACAAGAGGATTAGAGTATAGTACAGCACATTTTAATAATCATTTTTATATACTTACAAATAAAGATGGAGCGACTAATTTTAAGCTCATGAAAACTTCTGATAGCGCTACTCAGATAGAGAATTGGGAAGAGGTTATCCCACATAGAGAAGATGTATTGCTTGAGGATATAGATATTTTTAAAGATTTTCTTGTGATAAGCGAGCGAGAAAATGGTCTTAATAAGATTAGAATTACTAGTTGGGATGGTACTATAGATTATTTTCTTCCTTTTGATAATGAAACCTATACAGCTTACCCAACGACTAATGTGGATTTTGATACTGCTATTTTGAGGTATTCTTATACTGCTTTAAATACTCCAAGCTCTGTTATTGATTTTGATATGGTAACACAGGAGAAAACCATATTGAAGGAGCAAGAAGTGCTGGGTGGTCGTTTTGATAAAGAAAATTACCTTATGGAGCGTACTTGGGCTACGGCTAGTGATGGGGTTAAAATACCTATATCTCTAGTGTATCATAAGGATACAAAAAGAGATGGGACAGCCCCATTACTGCAATATGCTTATGGAAGTTATGGAAGCACAACAGACCCCTATTTTTCTTCCATAAGACTAAGTTTGTTAGATAGAGGGTTTATATACGCAATCGCCCATATACGCGGAGGTGAGTATCTTGGAAGGAAATGGTATGAAGATGGTAAATTACTTAATAAGATGAACACGTTTACAGACTTTATAGATATTTCAAGATATTTGATAGCTAAAAACTATACTTCAGAAAAGCATTTGTATGCTTATGGAGGTTCTGCAGGAGGCTTGCTTATGGGTGTGGTGATTAATAGTGCTCCAGAACTTTATAAAGGAGTGATAGCGTCTGTACCTTTTGTAGATGTGGTAACAACGATGCTAGATGATACGATTCCTTTAACGACAGGGGAGTATGATGAGTGGGGGAATCCCAATGATAAGGAATACTATGAGTATATGAAGAGTTATAGTCCTTACGATAACGCTTTCGCGAAAGCATATCCTAATGTATTTGTAACTACAGGATATCATGATAGTCAAGTGCAATATTGGGAGCCCGCAAAGTGGGTGGCAAAAATGAGAGATACTAATACAGGAAATAATCAGATTCTTTTTTTCTGTGATATGGATTCTGGCCACGGGGGGGCTTCTGGACGCTTTGAATCTCTTAAAGAGACAGCTAAGATGTATGCATTTATGTTAGACCAAGAAAAAATACAAGTATAAGTGGAAAAATTATAGTATTTTTGTAATGATTTACGTCTTTGTTTCAATCAAAAATAAGACACTAAATCTAACTTAGACTTATGAACGAACAAAGAAACGTTTATGATAGTGTGTTGCAGTTAGTAGGCAATACCCCTCTCGTAAAACTTAACAAAATCACGGCCCATATCCCAGGCGATTTTTATGCTAAAGTAGAGGCTTTTAATCCAGGTCATTCATCTAAAGATAGAATTGCACTTCATATCATAGAAGAAGCAGAGCGAAATGGAGTTCTGAAACCTGGAGATACGATTATAGAAACAACTTCTGGTAATACAGGTTTTAGTATTGCAATGGTTAGTATTATCAAAGGGTATGAATGTATACTTGCTGTAAGTTCAAAATCATCTCCAGATAAAATAGATGCTCTTAGAGCTATGGGCGCAAAAGTATATGTGTGTCCAGCTAATGTTAGTGCAGATGACTCTAGGTCGTATTACAGTGTTGCAAAAAGACTTCATGAAGAGATGAAGGGGTCTGTTTATATTAATCAGTATTTTAATGAATCTAATATTGATGCTCATTTTAACACTACAGGGCCAGAGATATGGGAGCAAACAGAGGGCAAAATTACTCATCTTATAGCTTGTAGTGGTACAGGAGGAACTATCTCAGGTACTGCAAGATTCTTAAAATCTAAGAATAAAGATGTTAACGTTATTGGAATAGATGCTTATGGCTCTGTGATACAAAAATACCATGAGACTCGTGAGTTTGATGCAAAAGAGATTTATCCTTATAGAATAGAAGGCTTAGGTAAGAATCTAATCCCTACAGCTACAGATTTTGATTGTATAGACAAGTTTGTTAAAGTGACAGATGAAGAGAGTGCGCATACAGCTAGAGAGATTGCTCAAACGGAAGGTCTTTTTGTTGGATACACTAGTGGTGCAGCATTACAAGGATTAAAGCAACTTGCTGCTCAAGGAGAGTTTGATAAGGATAGTCACGTTGTGGTTATTTTTCCAGATCACGGAAGTCGCTATATGAGCAAAGTATTTAGTGATAAATGGATGCGTGAACAAGGATTTTTTGATTGTAAGAATGAAGAAACAGCGCAGACTATTGAATATATAAAATAAAATAAATACACTTATTTTAATGATAATCTCTTGCTTAAAAGCAAGAGATTATTTGTTTTATACAAGTTTTGTTAGTAACTTCAATTGGTATGCAGTGATTAATTATGTAGTTTTGCGCATCGTTAGAAAATTTGAATATGAAGGATTTATTTGATAAGATATATAAAGATAAAGGACCTCTAGGAAGATGGGCTTCTGTTGCAGAAGGTTATTTTGTATTCCCTAAACTAGAAGGGCCTATTTCTAATCGCATGAAATTTCAAGGGAAAGAAGTTATCACTTGGAGTGTAAACGATTATTTAGGATTAGCAAACCGCCCAGAAGTAAGAGCTACTGATGCACAAGCAGCAGCAGATTATGGGAGTGCTTATCCTATGGGTGCTCGTATGATGAGTGGTCATACAGAGTTACACGAGCAGTTGCAAAATGAATGTGCATCGTTTGTGCAAAAAGAAGCTGCATATTTACTTAATTTTGGATACCAAGGTATTATGTCTACTATAGACGCTTTAGTAGGTAAAGATGATATTATAGTATACGATGTAGATACACATGCGTGTATAATAGATGGTGTGAGATTGCACATGGGTAAACGTTTTACCTATAAGCATAACGATATGGCGAGTATCGAAAAAAATCTTGAGCGCGCCTCTAAAATGGCTGAGCAAACTGGTGGAGGTATTCTTGTTATTTCAGAAGGTGTTTTTGGAATGCGAGGAGAGCAAGGAAGGCTTAAAGAGATCGTAGCACTTAAGAAAAAATTTAATTTCCGTTTACTAGTTGATGATGCTCATGGTTTTGGCACACTAGGGGCTACAGGAGCAGGAGCGGGTGAGGAGCAAGGAGTACAAGATGAGATAGACGTGTACTTTGCAACTTTTGCAAAATCTATGGCAAGTACAGGAGCTTTTATAGCTGGAGATAAAGAAATTATAGATTACCTTAAATATAACTTACGTTCTCAAATGTTTGCGAAATCATTGCAAATGCAATTAGTAGTGGGAGCTCTTAAGCGTCTAGACATGTTACGTACTATGCCAGAGTTAAGAGAGAAACTGTGGGAGAATGTAAATGCATTACAAGGAGGTTTAAAAGAACGCGGTTTTGATATAGGAACAACACAATCTTGTGTGACTCCTGTGTATTTAAAAGGTAGTGTGCCTGAAGCAATGTCGCTAGTAAAAGA
>CAZJRA010000177.1:0-4197 GCA_964548335.1 uncultured Flavobacteriaceae bacterium
GATTAATATTTCGCGAAAGCAAAACATTTTTTACTTTTATAGAAAATTTATCGTTATGAAGTTAGATGTTATAGATGTTAATTTGCTTTCCATTCTTCAAGAAGATTGCAAGCTCACAAATAAGGAACTTTCTAACCGTCTTAGTCTTTCTGTAACTGCGGTATATGAGCGTATTAAAAAACTAGAAAGAGAAGGGTTTATCAAAAAGTATGTAGCACTTTTGGATAGAAATCAACTGCATCGTGATTTTGTAGTATTATGTCACGTACGTCTAGATAGACATAAACGGGAGTTTTGGAGTAAGTTTGAAGACGATGTGCTTAAACTAAATGAAGTAACAGAGTGCTTACACGTAAGCGGTGATTATGATTACATCTTAAAAGTACGAGTGAGAGATATGAATGCGTTTAGAGATTTTCTAGGAGAAAAGTTAACCACTTTAGAGCATATAGGAAGTACGCATAGTACCTTTGTTATAAATGAAGTTAAATCTACCACAGCAATCCCGTGTAATGTATAAGAGCTATCGTATAATTGAGTTTTTTATACTGTTTGTGCTTCTACCTCTAAGCCTAGCATTTCCTTATGATTTTAAAATTAAAGGAGTAGGATTGCTTATTGCTTTTGTATACCTTCTTGTGGTCTTATTTAAATATACAAATACTTCTATTAAGATTAAAAAAGGAATTGATTGGGGTGCTTTTTGGAAAAGAGTTCTTGTTCAGTTTGTTCTTATAGCTATTGTGACAAGCTTATTTGTATGGTTTTCAAAACCTAATGCACTGTTTTGTGTGCCCCGAAGTAATTTGTCATTATTTGGGCTCATATTATGTGTGTACACTTTTCTTTCGGTATGGCCTCAAGAGGTTATTTATAGGACGTTTTTCTTTGCACGCTACAGTGATTTGTTTTCTTCAAAAAAACTACTGATTTATATAAATGCGATTGTATTTTCTATAGCTCATATTTTCTTTAAAAATACGCTTGTTGTCGTACTTACACTTATAGGCGGTTTGTTGTTTGCGTACACTTACGTGAAAACAAAATCTACCCTTCTCGTTTCTATAGAACACGCTTTGTATGGCAATTGGCTCTTTACAGTAGGAATGGGAGAGATGCTTGCCTTTCCGGGACAGGAAGCCTGTGTCTAAACGTTTTTTACACGCTAGTGTAAATTTATAAGATAAAAACGTCTAAATTTTTAATCTACAACTGCCCGTTGTATCTTTGCTTAACGACTAATAAAATACACTATGAGTTCATATGATGTAGCCGTGATAGGCTCTGGCCCTGGAGGGTATGTAGCAGCTATACGTTGCGCACAATTAGGAATGAAAACTGCAATTATTGAGAAATACGATACCTTAGGAGGTACTTGCCTTAATGTAGGTTGTATTCCATCTAAAGCCTTATTGGATAGTTCACATCATTATGAAGATGCAATCAAGCATTTTGATGAACATGGTATCGAACTTGGCGAAGTAAAATTTTCATTAGAGAAAATGATTGCGCGCAAGCAGGGAGTGGTAGATATGACCACTAAGGGAATAGATTTCTTGATGGACAAGAATAAGATAGATGTCTTTCACGGTCTAGGTTCTTTTAAAGATGCAACACATATAGATATCGCTGACGCAAAAGGTAAAAAGCAAACTATAGAGGCTAAAAAGACCATTATAGCTACAGGTTCAAAACCTAGTACATTGCCATTTATTACATTAGATAAAGAGCGTATCATTACTTCTACCGAAGCTTTAAAGCTTCCTGAAGTACCTAAGCACATGATTGTGATAGGAGGAGGCGTTATAGGTCTTGAATTAGGACAGGTATACAAAAGGCTAGGAGCAGAAGTTACTGTGGTAGAGTATATGGACCGTATTATCCCTACGATGGATAAAGCGCAGTCTAAGGAACTAACGAAAGTCTTTAAAAAGCAAAAAATGAAATTTGCTTTATCACATGGTGTAACAGCCGTAACTCGTAAGGGTGATGAAGTAACTGTTAAAGCAACAGATAAGAAAGGAAATGAAGTTGAGTTTAAAGGCGATTATTGTCTTGTAGCTGTAGGACGTCGTGCGTATACCGATGGATTAAATCTAGAGGCTGTAGGTATCCCAACAGATACTAGAGGACGTGTTGAGGTAAATGAGCATTTACAAACTAGTGTATCTAATATATATGCTATAGGAGATGTGATTAAAGGAGCGATGCTTGCTCATAAAGCAGAAGAAGAAGGTGTTTTTGTGGCAGAAACAATGGCAGGTCAAAAACCGCATATTAATTATAACTTAATCCCAGGTGTTGTATACACTTGGCCAGAAGTTGCTTCTGTAGGAAAAACCGAAGAACAGTTGGCAGAAGCAGGAGTAGCGTATAAAACAGGTTCTTTTCCTATGAGAGCTTTAGGACGTAGTCGTGCTAGTGGCGATATAGACGGATTTGTAAAAATTCTTGCTGATAAGGCTACTGATGAGGTGTTAGGAATGCATATTGTAGGTGCTCGTGCTGCAGATCTTATTGCTGAAGGAGTAACAGCTATGGAGTTCCGTGCTAGTGCAGAGGATATTTCTCGTATGAGTCATCCACACCCTACCTATACAGAGGCTGTAAAAGAAGCGGCACTTGCTGCTACTGAAGATAGAGCTTTGCATGTCTAAAATAATGAATGAGTCGTCCTAAAATAGATGGACAATCAATTATAATTAAAAAATCCTGTGAAGTTAACTTCACAGGATTTTTTTGTTGAATATAGAGTAAATGTTTTGTAATTAGAGTAAGCTTATACTTATAATTTTGTAGTTGTTGTATTTGTAGTAGAAACAATAGTAATACCTTGAGTATTAATAGTTACTTCAAGATTAGCAGCTTTAGAAATTCCATTACTACTATCAACTATAGTCTCTCCTTTTATAGTTCCTGTTCCAGCTCCAGTAACATTTCCTGACACATCTAAAGTAACAAGTCTATTTGCAATACTTCTCACTGTATATATTATATTCATTGTGATTCCTTGAGTTTCTTCTTTAGAAGTCCAAGAAGACCCTACAGAAACCTTTTCTTCAGGAAATTTAAGAGCCTTTATATTATCTGTCATTTGCTCAGCACCCGGTATAGCAGGTTCTACTTTAGCTTCAGATATATTACCTAAACCATCCTGAGTTGTATAAATTACAACTTTCATTAAAGGATCAAATTGAGACTTCATCATTAAACCCATCTGATCTAACTCTTCTTCTTTTTTATTAGAATCGTAACTCATAGTTGTTCCTCCCTGTAACATATCCATAGAGATAGAGACGACCTTAGATTCTGTTTTAATATTTTGATTGTTAGCTTCTTCAACAATCATTCCCATAGTCATATTCATAGTCATACTACCTTGAGGACCTAAATCTTGTTTAGTGTCTACTTTTATAGCATAATGATCTCCTTGTGTATAGTTATGGCGTAATAATACAGACTTTTGTGCAGAGACAGATAATGTAATTGTTGTAAGTAATAGAAAAACTATTTTTCTCATTGTATGGTTTGATTTAAGTATGGTTTGATTTAATTTTTTTATGCAATTATTTTTTGAAACGTCTATAACATCTTCTTGAGCTTCTTTTTCATTTTTCTATACTTGTTATAGAAATCTATTTCATTTAAGTATTCAATTTTTCTATCCTTATGAATAAGAATATTGTACGGGTAATAAGGAACCTCAAACTTATCTATAGTTCTTCTTTCATAAGGGATGATATGATAGTTAAATTCTCGATTCTTAAAAAAGTGATTTAAGGTTTCTGTATCATCAAAAGTTATTGCAAAAAATACAACAGGCTTATCTTTAAATTCATTCTCTAGTTTGTTTAAAGTAGGTATTTCAGCTATGCAAGGTTTACACTTAGTAAACCAAAAGTGTAATACAATCACTTTATCGTCTAGGTCCTCTAAGGTATATTCTTTACCGTTAATATCTACGAGGTTTAATTCTTTTAAGATATCTCCATTCATTTTTTTGCTATAAGCTACTTTTTCTTTTTTCCCTGGTGATGAAGAACTATTTTGTGCATGAGCAGTTATAAAGAATAGATTAAGAATGAAAAATAATAAAATACGCATAGCCATATTTATAGTTTTTTTATTTGTGTATGTTTTATAAGTCCTATCAAAGGATAGTTGTAATATACTAAAAGATATTGGATAATCTATATA
>CAZJRA010000178.1:0-4169 GCA_964548335.1 uncultured Flavobacteriaceae bacterium
AAAGCGATGTTATCCTTTTATGGGAGAGATGGTTATACGCGGTTATATGAGTGGTCATGCTGCTAGGGAGTACAAAGCAGGAAAGAGAATGCTTTGTGGAGTGGCGATGCCTGATGGGATGAAAGAAAATGATGCCTTTCCAACCCCTATAATAACCCCTGCTACTAAAGCCGAAATGGGAGAACATGATGAGGATATTTCACGAGAAGATATTTTAAAAAGAGGTATTGTGTCGGAGGCAGATTATAATGTGCTGGAGGATTACACACGTAAACTTTTTAAGAGAGGCTCTGAGATTGCAGCAAAGCGAGGGCTTATCCTTGTAGATACTAAGTATGAATTTGGTAAAACAGCAGATGGAGAGATTGTACTTATAGATGAGATACATACACCAGATTCTAGTCGTTATTTTTATGCAGAAGGATATCAAGAGCGTCAAGACGCAGGAGAAGCTCAAAAACAACTTTCTAAAGAGTTTGTGCGTCAGTGGCTAATTAGTAATGATTTTCAAGGCTTAGAAGGGCAAACGGTACCAACAATGAACGACGATTACATAGCAAGTGTATCTAATCGCTATATTGAATTGTATGAAAATATTACAGGAGATGCTTTCGCGAAAGCAAAGCTATCTGATATTCAACAGCGTATAGAAGAGAATGTAGTAAACTATCTTAAAGCATAGAGAGCTGCTTTTTTTAGAAATCACACCGCTTTATTTACTAGGTATTTTTAACTCGTGCTATAGATTTTCGAATTAATACCTAAGAGAATTATAAGACAAAATATTTTCCTTAAATTCACTCACTAAAAAATACTTTCATGTTTGATACTTTAAATGATATAATCGCCTCTTTTGCTTCGGCTGTTTGGGGGTTGCCACTTGTGATACTATTAATAGGAGGAGGGTTATTTTTATTAATATACTCAAGGTTTTTACCATTTAGATATCTAGGGCATTCTATTGCTGTTTTAAGTGGAAAGTATGATAGCAAAGATGATGAAGGAGAGATTAGTCATTTTCAAGCATTAACCACAGCTTTAAGCGCCACGATAGGAATGGGTAATATTGCAGGAGTAGCATTAGCTATTTCTATAGGAGGACCAGGAGCATTGTTTTGGATGTGGATGAGTGCAATAGTAGGTATGGGGACAAAATTCTTTACAGGAACCCTATCTATTATGTATAGAGGTAAAGATAGCGCAGGAAATACGCAAGGAGGACCTATGTATTTTATCATGGAAGGTTTAGGTAAGAAATGGAAGCCTCTAGCCATTCTTTTTAGTGTAGCAGGATTAGTAGGGGCTTTACCAGTTTTTACGGTAAACCAACTTACCGAAGCGATAACAAGTATTATGATGGCGCCTCCGCCAGAGACAGCTATCGAGTTAAGTGCCTACAATTCAGATTTAGCTTCTTATAGACTTATAATAGGAATCGTATTAGCAGTCATAACAGCTATTGTTATTTTAGGGGGTATTAGCAGAATATCTAAGACAGCAGCTAAGTTAGTACCAGCAATGGTAGTATTGTATTTTATAAGCGTATTAGTTGTTCTAGGGATGAATGTAGAAGAGCTTCCTAAATATTTCACAATGATTTTTACAGATGCCTTTTCTGCATCTAACTTTAAAGGAGAGCCTATGCTAGGAGGAGTTCTAGGAGCGCTTATAATACACGGTATTAGAAGAGGGGCTTTTTCTAATGAAGCAGGTATAGGTACAGCACCTATGGCTCACGGAGCAGTAAAAACAGCACAGCCTGTGCGTGAAGGTCTCGTAGCAATGTTAGGCCCTGCGATAGACACAATTATTGTGTGTACGCTTACAGCAATGGCTATTTTAGTAACAGATGTATGGCAAACAACAGGAGCAAATGTAAAAGGGGTAAGTCTTACAGTACAAGCCTTTACACAAGCAATGCCTGCAGTAGGAAAATATGTGATTTTAATTTGTATCGTAATCTTTAGTCTATCTTCATTGTTTTCATACAACTATTACGGTACAAAGTGTCTTAGCTTTTTAGCTGGCGATAAGAATAAAAAGTATTATAATATTGTTTACATTGTTAGTATTCTACTAGGGGCAACGACTTCTTTAAGTATGATGATTAACCTGATAGACGGGTTCTTTGCATTAATGGCAATACCTACAATGATTGCTGCTTTATGGATGGCGCCACGAGTAATGCAAGCTGCAAGAGTGTATTTTAATGATTTAAAGAGCTAGGCTAAAGCGTTTTTAGCATTCCTTTTGTTAGAGGGTGATACCCTATAAATAGAAGAGCCTTTAAAATTGTGCACGGTATTTGCAGGATAATTTATAAATAAGAATAAACCGTATGCGATTATTAATACTCATCCTTTTTTGTAGTTTTTCTTTAATAGCTCAAGAGTTACAAAAGGACACCGTAATATCTGCCATCCAACTTAACGATACAACTTGGAAGTCTTATGCAGTATATCTTCCAGATTCTTATAATGAGTCTCAGACCTTTCCCATAGTTTTTGTTTTTGATGATGAGGGTAAGGGGGCAGAAACTGTTCGGCAGTTTTCTAAAGGAGCTGCTCTTACTCAAAGCATTATTGTTTCTCCAAATTATGTGTTTTCAGATTCTCTTAATGTAAGTGTAAATGAAAGTGCAAGCCTAATAAATACGGTTTTAGGACGTCTATCTGTTCGTCAAGATAGGATTATCCTTGCAGGAAAAGATAAAGGAGCTTTAATGGCAAGTACAAATGCTCACTTATCTGAAGATGTGTATGGAGTAATAGCCATTAATGATGTGTTTATAGATGAAAAAATTCTTTATAAAAATTCTAAAGCAGGTTTTGTTATCCTTAATAACGATACGGGAAGAGAGTATTATAAACTCAGAGATATTAATAGTAGATACAGCTTTCGCGAAAAGCTTAAAGGCTACTACGAATTTGAAACAGAAGAAGATGGATGGCCTATCGCAGATTACCTCTCTACAGCACTTGTAGATTTGCTATATGAAGATGATAATGAGGGGGATATTAAAAAGTATTACGAAACTGACTTAGCCTTTGGAGAGCGCTTGCATGCAGATCAAAAAAACCTAGAAGCTTATGATTTTGTATCTGATTTAAAAAAACAGTATAAGAAATATTCTGATTTGAAAAATCAAAAAGAGTTGCTCAAAAAAATACGTGCTAGTACCCTGTATAAGTTAAATAAGATACAACGTAATCAAGCAAGATTTGAAGAGCAATTGCTAAGACAAGATGTGTATTTCTTTCTAGAAGATGACGCCTCACAGGCATACTTTGATAACTTAGGTTGGTGGAACTATCAAATGGATGAAATAGACGCCACAATAGATAGTACAAGTACAAATGCACAGCAGAAAAAATCTGCAAAGCGTTTAAAAGGTTTTATGCAATCTCAAGTAGAGGAGGTGTATGAACACTATAATGTTGCGACTAGTTCTTTAGAGCAGCTTTTATTTATTAATATATTACGAACCTTGGTTAACCCAACGAATCAAGAAGCGATTATTAATGTGATTTCGCTAAGTGCTAAAGAAGGTGATACTAATGCAGCACTGTTTTATCTTGAAGAATTACTAGCAACAGGCTTTACAGACTACGACAGCTTATATCGCATAGAAGGAACTACCGCTATGCGAATAAGTGAAGAGTGGAATGCAATAATTAAAGATTATTTAGGAAAATCTAAATATTATAATCATTAATTAAGCTCTCACAGGTCTATTTAATATTAGATCTAAGTAAAGGTTAATCTTTTGCTTTAGCTCGTGTCTAGGAGTTATAAAGTCTAAAAATCCGTGCTCTTGAACAAACTCTGCAGTTTGAAATCCATCAGGTAATTCTTTACCTGTTGTATCTCTTACTACACGTGGTCCTGCAAAAGCAATAAGTGCCCCAGGCTCTGAAATATTAACATCTCCTAACATTGCAAACGATGCTGTAGTACCTCCCGTTGTAGGGTCTGTAAGGAAAGATAAATAAGGGAGTTCAAAAGCAGCCAGTTGTGCCAGTATAAATAAGTTTTTTGCGAATTGCGTCTGAAATAAAGCAGCTTCCATCATACAAGCACCTCCAGATTTTGAAATAGTCATATAATGAATACAGTTTTTAAGTGAATGATCTGCTGCTCTAGCAATTTACTCCTCTACCATCCTTCAC
>CAZJRA010000179.1:0-4149 GCA_964548335.1 uncultured Flavobacteriaceae bacterium
TCGCAAATCCAGAGAAAATCGCTCCTGCTACGAAGTAAGGAGGGAAAATCGTGGTATGCCATCCTGGTATTACAGAAGTTGCGAAGTCAAAAGATACAATCGTGTGAACCGAAAGTACTAATGGTGTAGCAAGTCCAGCAAGTACTAATGATACCTCTTCAAAACGTTGCCAATCTTTTGCACGTCCTGACCATCCAAATGATAGTAAGCTGTATATTTTCTTTTGAAATGGTCTTACTGCTCTATCACGTATCATTGCGAAATCAGGAAGTAATCCTGTCCACCAGAATACAAGTGAAACCGATAGATACGTAGAGATTGCAAATACATCCCAAAGTAATGGTGAGTTAAAGTTTACCCATAGAGACCCAAACTGGTTAGGAATAGGTAATACCCAATAAGCTAACCAAGGACGTCCCATGTGTATAATTGGAAACAATCCTGCTTGTACTACTGAGAAGATAGTCATTGCTTCTGCAGACCTGTTAATTGCCATACGCCATTTCTGACGGAATAGTAATAATACTGCCGAAATTAGTGTCCCTGCGTGACCGATACCTACCCACCATACAAAGTTTGTAATATCCCAAGCCCATCCTACTGTTTTATTTAGACCCCAACTACCAATACCGTTAGAAACGGTATAGATAATACAGCCTATTCCCCATAGAAATGCAGCAAGTGCTATACTAAAAACGATCCACCAAGATTTGTTTGCACGCCCTTCAACTGGAGCCACAACATCTAGTGTTACGTCGTGATAGGTCTTATCTCCGGTAACTAGTGGTCTTCGTATAGGTGCTTCGTAATGCGCCATAATCCTATATTAATTAGTTCTTTTGATTAGTTGTTTATGCTTCTTTTATATTTCTCACTTTCGTTTGATAGAAAACATTAGGTTTTGTCCCAACACTTTCTAATAAGTGATACATTCTATCGTCTTGCTTTTGCTTGTAAACTTCACTTGAGTGATCATTAACATCACCAAAAGCTAATGCACCAGAAGTACACGCATTACTACAAGCTGTAGCAAACTCTCCATCCTTAATTACTCTACCATCACGTTTTGCATCAAGAATCGTTTTTTGTGTCATTTGTATACACATAGAACATTTTTCCATCACACCACGAGAACGTACAGTTACATCTGGGTTAATTACCATACGACCTAAATCATTATTCATATGATAATCAAACTGATCATTCCCATTGTAAAGGAACCAGTTAAAACGACGTACTTTGTAAGGGCAGTTATTTGCACAATAACGTGTTCCTACACAACGATTATACGCCATATGGTTTTGACCTTGACGTCCGTGTGAAGTTGCAGCAACTGGACAAACTGTCTCACAAGGAGCATGATTACAGTGCTGACACATTACAGGCTGGAAAGCCACTTGTGGGTTTGCAGATGGATCTTCCATCTCGCCAAATCCTCCTAAGGATCCGTTATCACCCCAAAGACCGTCCATATCTTCTTTCTTCTTATCATCACCTGCAAAGGTATCATTAGAAGAATAATATCTATCTATACGTAACCAGTGCATATCACGACTACGACGCACTTCTGATTTACCTACCACAGGAACATTGTTCTCTGCATGACAAGCAATCACACATGCACCACAACCTGTACACGCATTTAAATCTATTCCTAGATTAAAATGATGTCCAATTGTACGATCAAACTCATCCCAAAGATCTACCTCTGGAGAAGTTACCTCATACTCAACATGGGCCTTTGTTACTTCTGGAACTGCATTCCAGTATTTCTTATCTTTTGTATTGAATATCTCAAGGGTAGTTTCCTTTACAATATCACCACGACCCATTAGGGTATTGTGTATTTGTATTACTGCAAATTCATGCATCCCCTCTACTTTCTCTATCGACACACCGGCTTGCGTTAAGCTACCGTTTTGCATAAGAGGATATGCATTAACCCCTGTTTGCATATCTTCTTGTATAGAAGTAGACCTTCCATACCCTAAAGCAAGCCCTACAGAACCATTAGCCTGACCTGGCTGAATCATTACAGGGACATTATTTATAGTCACACCATTTACTGTAACATTTGCAAGACGACCATTAAGCCCTCCATTAGCATCGTTACGAGCTTCAGTAAAGAACGTACTACGATCTAACCACAACCCATGTTCTTTAGCATCTGCCTCAGACATCGTTAAGTAGTTATCCCAAGTTGCTCTTGTAATAGGATCTGGCATCTCTTGTAACCAAGGGTTATTTGCTTGATTACCATCTCCCATAGATGTTTTTGTATATAAAGTAAGTTCAAAACCACTCTGAGCAGGAATAGCCATTCCCGCATGAGAAGTAACAGACGTTTGTCCAGAAGATTTTGCTTTCGCGAAAGCATTAGTCATCACAACCCCGTCTTGAACTGCTTTATTAAATGAAGATATCCCAGCACTTGCCATTACATCTTTCATATATCCGTAATAGTTTTGACCACTACCCATCCAAGCTAATAAACTATCTTGGAATTGACGTGTTTCAAACAAAGGCTTAATTGTAGGCTGTATAAGACTAACCTCACCTTGCTTAATCTGCACATCACCCCAAGCCTCAAGATAATGAGGAGTTGGCGCAACATGTGTTGTCATAGACGCTGTCTCATCTACTCTCATAGAACAAGCAACAGAAACACCTACTTTCTTTAGACCGTCAATAAACTGACTCCCGTTAGAAAGTGTATATGCAGGATTCACACCCGCCATTACTAGTAAACCTATTTGCCCTGAGTTCATCTCACTCACTAACTGGTTTACTTTATTAATATCTCCAGAACGTGTTAGTTTTGGAGCAGCAACATCCATCACAATGCTATTTGCATTATACTCCAACACCATCATTTGAGCAGCTACATCTTGTATTCCAGTTACAAGAACACCTTTACTACCTGCAGCCTGTAATTCTTTACGAGCAGCAGCAGCAGCAGCTTTTATATTTGTTGGAAGTCCAGAAGAATCTCCACTTACAATTGCATTAAGCACCGCTCTTTGTTGTGACGGTGTAGTTGGCACACGCTTATCAGCATTTGCACCAGCAAGAGACATATTAGCCTCAAATTGTATGTGACGTGACATTTTTCCGTTTTTAGGAACTCTTGATTTTCCGTAAGAAGAATCATATCCTCCACCATTCCAATCTCCTAAAACATCTGCACCTACAGATACAATCACTTCTGCTTTTGAAAAGTCATAATCTGCTAATGCACGAACACCAAATCTTTGCTCAAAAGCATCTAGCGCATATTGCTCACCTACTGCATCATAAGTCACATGTGATGCGTTAGGGTATTTTGCTATAAATTGCGAAATTAATCTCTCTGTAGATGGACTTGCAAAAGTTTGCGTAAGAAGCACAGCTTTCTTACCACTCTGCAAAGCAGCCATCACACCTTTATCTATATGACCCCAAGAAACTTGCTTACCACCAGCCACAGGGAATTGAGCTCTATTTGTATCATACATAGACAATACAGAAGCATGCACACGTGCATTTGCCCCATAACCAGCATGCGCTAGGTTATTGTTCTCAATTTTTATAGGTCTACCTTCACGTGTCTTTACTAAAACACTAGCAAAATCATGCCCATCTGCAATAGTAGTCGCATAGTAATCTGCAACACCTGGAACAATTTGTTCTGGCTGCACTACATAAGGTATAGATTTTACAACAGGCCCCTCACAAGCAGCAAGTGATGCCGCAGCGGTAGAAAAACCTACATACTTTAAGAAGTCACGACGCGATGTTTGAGAAGTCTCAAGAGTTGCTTTATCTCCCAAAAATTCATCTGTCGGAATTTCTTCTACAAACTCATTCTGTCTTAGTGTCTGAGCTAACGGATTTTCGTTAAGATCATCTACACTTTTCCAGTATTTCTTGTTTGATGACATATAATTGATTTTTACTATTTGCACCTCGTCTATAAACTCGGTGACTTTATATTAGTTCGCCGCAGCGAGAATTTACTTTATTAATAGTGACATTTTCCACACTCAAGACCTCCCATTTGAGCTGCCGTAAGTTTCTCTACACCATACTTCTTAGATAATTCTTCATGAATTTTCTCATAATATGGATTCCCTTCAATCTTCACATTTGTCTCACGATGACAGTTAATAC